>JABSOG010000055.1 GCA_013216025.1 Algicola sp.
TAGCCAGTGCCCAGCAACATGCGTTTCTGGTGATGCGGCATTCCGATGGGCACTAGCTAATTTGGCGTACGCAAGGCGCCATTCATGGAATAAGTCTTTCATTGCTTTTGATTACAAGAGGGCATCGAAAGACTTGGCCTTAGACTTTAAATCGATAGAATTGACAAATAACCTAGGATCGTCAATTTTATCTAGCATCGCAATATCCGGCAAACAATCGTCATCGACATAGTCAACAAAATCGCCCGTAGGATCAAATACTAAGATATCTAACGCTAATCTGTCGAATCCGTATAGCCCCCGGTGGATCATATCAGCCGAAAAAACTAACAAGTCGCCCGCGGCTAACTTAATTTTTTTACCGGTCGAGAGGCTTTCACTACTGAGGCGCCCATTTTCTTCTTGTCGCACATCAAATTCTTCCTCATTGTCCCAGCGTTTATGCGTGCCTGGCACCAGTTCCATGCCCAGTTCATCAAATAAAGGCACCCGAAGATGTAATACTTGCGTTTCATGAATGACTTTTTGTTGCACCTCAACGTCATGATCATACTGGCAGTCGCGATGCCAAAAATTCTCTTGTTGAGCATTAAAGGGGTCGAAAAATAATTGGGTATTCATAAACGCCGGATTAACCGGTATTACCGAATCGACAATGGCCATCATTTTTTTTGAACTGATAAAATTAAATAGCTTCACCCGATCATCACACCCTAAGTACTGACTGCCGGTGATTAAAGAAGAATTGAACGCTTCTTGCTGATAAAAGGTTTTGTTGTCATATTTCCATAACTCATGAAATTTTAAGATGACTTGTTTAAGTGATGAAATTTCAGGGGCACTAAAATAGTCTCGAATGACAACGTAACCTTGCTCTTCATAATCACGCTTCAATTGACTCTGATTATTTACCACTAACACCCCTTGCCTCTACTTTTTTATAAGAACATCACCAATGACGCACAAAGGCGAATACTAACTCATCGTCAATAAAGAAGTCATAAATAAAAAGGGAGAAACCGTGGTTTCTCCCTTTCTGTCGATGGATAACTCTTTTTAATCGTTAGAGCTTAATCATTAAAGATAGGTATCTCCAAATTCCACAATACATCTGTGCCATCCGGTGAACCTGGGCGCAGGTCGATAATGGTGATGGTGCCATTGGCATTAAACGTCATGCTGTAATCAGACATACTGCCTGAGTAGTACATTTCGTCATTGCCGTCGTTGCCCATCAACACGTTGTCGCCTGGGCTGCTTCTGAATACATCGTTGTTGACAGTACCGGGGGTTAACCAACTTACTGCAAAGCTGCCGCTTTGGGCATAAGTCACTCCAAGACGGCCATCGGTCATGGTGGCTATTTCAGGTCTGTCATACGGCGCAGTAGTGTTGGTTGGCACTGTGACTTCGCTGCCAATGGCAGTACCGTCATAGTTGAACTGCCTTGCTGCTACGCTGAACGAATGCCCTTCAAGCTGACTGCCCCAAACTGCCATGAAGTCTGATACGCCTACTTTGGCCAAACGTATTGATTCGTGGTTTTTGTTGGTGCCTTGATGCAAAACAACGGGTTCGTTGATGACTTGCTCAGCGCCAACTGGGGTGCCATCGGTATTGTAAAGTCGCGCTACCACTGATTTGGTCATTGCTTTGGTCGGTGCAAATGAATCCCAACCCACAACATATCGGTTGGCGTCCAGTTCGAGTAAGCTAACTTGACGGAAAGTATCACCGTGGTAATCCGTCAAACTCACTTCAACTATGTCACCTTCGGTTTTGCCATTGGCGGCAAAACGTTGAGTGACAACGGTCTGGCGAGTCATTGTTTGGTCGTTGTTGTCAACCATGGCACCGGCGAGAAAACCGCCGTCAGCCGTTGCGATAACCGTGGTGTCAGACTGCGATGTTGCGCCAGCGGCGAACAATTGAATGTCTGGTGATTTCACCGTGCCGTCTTTGTAGTGAAGGCTGGCCATGGCATATCCGGTTTGCTCATCGTTATAGCTAACGACAAACGTACCGTCGTTTAACCCTGTAATATCCGGTGCACTTTGAATGCCGACTGTATTGGTATTAACCCTTACTTTACCACCAAAGTGTACAAACTTATCGTCGAAGCGCTGGAAGTAAATATCGTTGTCTTCTTCAAATGCTATGACAAAATCGCCATTTGCCAACAGAGCAACCCGAGGGTTGGATTGCGCCATCGCAGAGGAGACCACGGGTACCGTAAATCCTGACGCCGCTCCATCAAAACCAATCGGATGCATGTAAACTTGGTCAACCGTATTGGTGTTGTTTTTCTCTGACCATACCGCAACACTGTAGCCATAAGTAAGATTTGCGATATGAATGCCCGCTTGAAAACCGGTATTGTTTGGTAAGGTTACGGTTTGGCCGTTGCCGGTTAAACCCACTTCAGTGCGAATGCTGTTAGGACCGTGATTGTCATTGAACTCAATTGTGTCGACACCGCTAAAACCCGGGTTTGGTGAGTAGGCCCAGCTGTTGTAATTGCCAACCTGAGAAAATGAGCCATTGCCTGCCGCTGGCGTCACGTTGTTTGGAATATAGCTGATAGTCACACTTGAGTCGGTGTCTACCTGAACCATATGCTCAACCGCTGGTACCGGGGCGCATGTTTGACCAGTATCTTTGGTGGCTACACCAAGCAGCTTGTTTACCGTGTCTACGGGCACGTTAGTTAGTGTATTGTCATACGATTGACCGAGCAATTCGTCTTTAACCTGTGCGACCGAGCAAGTCGGGTCGCCAGCTCTTATCAACGCCGCTGCACCAGCTACGTGTGCCGCTGCTATAGGTGAATGGCTGATGGTGTTGTTGGCGTAGTCGGTGCTGTGCCACAAAGACTTGATGTAAAGTCCCGGTGCAAACACGTCGATACAACTGCCTTTGTTGATGGAATAAGAGGCCGCATCATCACTTGCTGAGGTGGCAACGGTTAAAACACTCGAATCTGATCCCGGTGAAAATGAGCAGGCATCTTGGCCATAATCGCCGCCGGGTACTGCATACGACACACCCGCAGCGGTAGAAGCCGCCACTGCATCATTCAAAATTTGTGAGAATCCGGTGTAAATGCCAATAGCGGCAACAGCCGGAGATTGGTGGTTATTGGTGACATATTCGATGCCTTCAATCAATCCTGCCAATGTACCTACGCCTGCGCTGTTGAGCACTTTGACTGAATGCAGCGTCACGCCCGGCGCAACGCCATAGGTGTTGCTGCCCACGGTACCGGCCATGTGGGTACCGTGACCATTGCCATCGGTATTGCCGTCGGTAATGTCAGAGGCGGTAAAGTCCCACACTGCGCGGCCACCAAAGTCGGTGTGCGTGGTTCGAATGCCGGTATCAATCACATAAGCATGAACCCCAGCACCGGTTTGATAAGGGGCATAAATACCATCAAGTGGTAGCATAGGTTGGTCGATTCGGTCATGTCCCCAGCTGCCTGCTGCGGCTACAGCTGACGCAATTGGCGTGGGTTGGGCCGAATCAGACACGCTCAGTGTTCGGTTAGCTTCAATAGATTTAACCTGCGGGTTCCCGATTAATTTGTTTAGTAGGCCCTTGGGGATGTGCCCGGCGAAGCCTTTTAATAACGAAAATTGGTGCAACCCACGTTTGGATGGGCCATTTTGTTTATTGATTTGTTGACGGAAGTTGTCGATGGTTTGTTTGGTGGTATTGTCATTGAATACCACAATGTATTCGTTGCTGATTTTTGGGGCCGATTTGACGGTTAGGGTGTTTGACGATGATGGCATAGATAGGGTTAAAGCAGCTGCCGACAGGCAAGTGAAAGCGATAAGCTTTTGCATTTGTATTCCTTTGGTTACACAATTTAATTGGACCACTTACTGGTTCCATTGGTACATTTATAAGTGGCTTAATATTTGTATCGGTAAATTTATCGACCAAATGGTCAGGAACTTTAGATTTATTTTCTAAATTAATGCCAGACAACTTAAAAATGGCTCAAAGTAGCGTGCATTCCATGCACGATAAAAGTCAATTCAAATAACAGTTCATCTGATGACACTTCGATGGTAAGTTACTAATAATCAATAACAAACAAGCTGAATGACCAAAAATGACAATAAAAAAATTTTTAAAGGTGGAAACACTCGTGTCGTTGTCGGCATTTTTGATGAGTATTTGTGCCATTGTGCTTTCTTTTGTTGAGGTGCGGGTGATGGAAGCACAAAAAGAAGCATCGGTATGGCCGCGAGTCTTTGTCGCCAGAAATACAGGGGATGACCGCTTTTCTGTGGTTGTTAAAAATTCCGGTGTTGGCCCGGCACTGATTGAACACGTTGAGGTTAGGGTTGATGGTAATATTATTAAGACTTGGAACGATGCCACCGACATTATCGCGCCTAATATGTCTATCTCCAAAGGGCAGAGTATTCTAACCAATTATGTTTTGTTGCCGGGAGAAACTATTGTGCCGATTCGCTTGCAAGATGAGGTAGCAAATTTGTTTAATGTGGACAGAAAAAGGGTTAGATTAAAAATATGCTATTGCTCTATCTACGAAAAATGTTGGGTCATTGATGAAGCAGTCAAACGTACCGCTGGGTTTGCAACACCCTATCCAGTTGAAACGTGTGAGATTGATGTTGAGCTGCAGTTTTTGCAATAACAGGCGCATGGTCTGATTTGCCGTCTGCCGAAGAACCTAGGGCCAATCAAAACCTGTAAACTGCCCGCTAATTTCATTCAACTCTTTATACACTCCTTACACACAAAGCAACGAGAAAAGCAAAATGATAGAAAGTGGCCAACAAACCATTGAAACTTATCTGAATCTACTCAGCAATCATGTCTTTGTACAAGTCGGTATAGTGCTGGCGGCCACATGGATTTTGGCTGTGTTGGTTGATCGGGCATTTTTGTCTTGGATGGGCGGTTTTGTCGCCAAGGTCGACAAAGACAACCCGTTGGTACACACCAAACATGGGCCTTTGTATTATTCGGTGATTTTGCTGGGTTTTGCCATTGTTCAGCATTTGCTTGAACTGTCAGCTTTTAATTCGACAATCAGCTCGGTGTTGATGACACTGGCCATCTTGGTATGGGCCCGCTTTGGTTTACGCTTTATCCGCTTTTTGCTGCGCAGCACCGCGCAACACAACACAAAAGTGTCGGCTTTAACCCCCAAAACCTTGCCGTTGTTCGAAAATATGGCGTTTATTTTCATCATTGCCATCACGATTTATTATGTGTTTATCAACTGGAACGTCGACATGACGGCCTGGTTGGCTTCGGCGGGTATTGTTGGTATTGCGGTGGGTTTTGCTGCCAAAGACACCTTGGCTAATTTGTTTTCAGGTATTTTTATCATGGCCGATGCGCCGTATGAAATTGGCGACTTTGTGGTGCTTGACGGTGGTGAGCGAGGAGAGATCACCAAAATAGGCATTCGCAGCACCCGCTTACTGACCCGCGATGATGTTGAGATCACCGTGCCTAATGCGATTATGGGCAATACCAAAATATTCAACGAGTCGGGCGGTCGTCACCAAAAAAGCCGAATTCGCGTTAAAGTCGATGTCGCTTATGGTTGTGATATCGACAAGGTCAGCGCATTGTTGATGAAAATTGGCGTAGAAGAACCGGCCACCTGCAACGATCCCGAACCCAGGGTACGCTTTAGAGCCTTTGGCCCTTCGGGCCTAAACTTTGAGTTATGCTGCTGGATAGAAGAGCCGGTATTGCGCGGGCGTATTTTGCATGCTTTAAACACCAGTGTTTACAAAGCATTTATCGAACATGGCATCGAAATACCGTATAACAAACAAGATTTGTATATCAAAGAAATGCCGGGTAAACAGGAGAATATCCAATGATTAGCAACAAATTAATTAAAGACGGCGCCATGCGTTTTGGTGAGGGCAATATCAGCGGTTATATTGCCTGTTTGCTGGGGTTCCTATGTTTCTTGGGTGTGTTGGCTTTTCATTTCCCTCAATATTTGACCACGCCAGAACTGCGTCAAAACTATGATGTGGATTTTTTACGCACCTTGATGTTGGTCTGTTTGACCATTGCGGGCAGTTTGGGGTTGCTCAATTTTGTGCGCAACAAACGCAAACGGCTGGGGGCAATCGCCTGGGTTTTTGTCATTATTTCTATCTCGCTGGGTGGCCATCGGGTTGAAGTTGGCGACTTTGACAGCGCCACTTTTTACCTTGGTTTAGATTGGTTTATTTTAGACTTGCTGGGCTCTACATTAATATTCATTTTCATTGAAAAACTGGTGCCCCATAAAAAAGAACAAGTGATCTTTAGGCCCGAGTGGCAGGGTGATCTCAATCACTTTTTCGTTAACCATTTGATCGTCGGCTTTGTGCTGCTTTTGGCTAATAGTTTTGTTCATAAAGCCTTTGGTTGGCTGGTACTGACGGATCTAAAAGTATTTATCAATGAAGTCCCTCTGCTGGCACAGGTGTTTATGATTGTGTTGGCTGCCGACATATTTCAATATACCGTACATCGATTTTATCACGAAGTGCCTTTGTTCTGGCGGTTTCATGGGGTGCATCACAGTGCCAAACATATGGATTGGTTAGCAGGCTCAAGGCAGCACGTATTGGAGTTGATAGCCACCCGTTGCCTAGTGTTGGTGCCGGTGTTCACGCTGGGGTTTTCAAAACAAGTGATTGACCTTTACGTTATTATTGTCGGCCTTCAAGCGGTATTTAATCATGCCAATGTCCGGATTAAATTCGGTTGGCTACAATACCTGATTGTCACGCCGCAATTTCACCATTGGCATCATTCGTCTGACAAAGCCGCGATTGACCGCAATTATGCAGCCCACTTTTCTTTTATCGATTATTTGCTGGGGACTGCCGTTCGAGGCCAAGCCGAATGGCCGACAGAATATGGTGTGGTAGGCGATTACATGCCTGTTGGTATGTTCAAACAGCAGCTGTATCCGTTTAAAAAGTCAAAATCAGATGATGAGTAATGTAGCGCACTGCTAGTAATACCGTATGTAGCAATAGACAATGAAATAAAAATTGGTCTGACAAGTGCAGATTATTCTGGCAGTAAGGCAACGCAATGGTTAATGAGTGTTACTTTGTCAGATCATAATGCAGTATACAACGGTTTGATGGCCCTACCAAAGCGAACCAAATTTCAAAGCGAATGGCCTGATTTGTTTCAATTGGTGAAAGATATACTAAAGGGACGAAGGGGAGAATCAACAGAATCAGTTGAAACGGTGGTTCAAGACCCGACTCAGGAAGATTGCAGTGTCACACCTGATGATGGTGCAGGAGGCGGTTGCAAAGGTGCAGGCGGCGGCACCATCACTTGGACAGAATGGAAAAAATGGGCTGAAACAAATGAAATGTATTCCTGTAATTATTATTTATGCAGTATGTTTTGGGAGAAAAGTCCAGTATTGCCTGAACTGGAAACTTGCTTGATCTTGTATTACCCTGATGGTACTACCTCAGATATGATGTATTGCTGGGCCGAAGGCGGCCATAATGAGTTTCCTTAACGATTCGGTTGAGTTTTAAACTACAGGATAATGACAATGAAAAAACTAAACCTAATCACTTATGGCCTATTGTTGGTGTTGTTGAGCAGCACTAATGTTTTCGCGAGTGAAGAACCGCAAATCGGTCTTGATTCGAATTGGTGCCCTTACCAACCTTTGTATCGTACTGTCGACGCATTAGCGCGAAAGACCATGATGACACCGGTTGATGATCCTCTTTTTATGTCTGAAACTTATTGTTTTGGTTACTTTGCTCATGGGCGTGAAGACTACCGTTTGTTACCGGGCTACTTCAAGGGTGAAACGGCAATTTTCTTGCAGAGGCGTTATACCAAAGCCTATAAAACACTGCAAACGACTGAGCAACGAGTGGCATTTGTTCATTTGTTTTTAAAGTCACTGACACATCAAGTGTTGGTGCTACCGACAACAGTCAGAATAGAACCAAAACAAATCAAAGTGTTTTTGACAATGAATGGTGATGAGCCAAACAATACTTCATTGTTGCACATGGCCGTAACACCCAAAGGGCATTCGGCTGTTCACGATGGTTTAATAGCACTTCAAAATGAATCTTCAATTGCTGAGCAATGGCCACAGTTGGTTGAATTGGTAGATGAAGTCATAAAGGGCTAACGCCTACGACGTTGCATCTGAAGCGTTTGTTGCTTGATTTGTTTGACCAGTTTCTTAACCATCATTTTGGCATTGGCCGGTTTATCTTGATCAAAATTGTAGGCCTTGATGCCATGCACGCCGGGTTTGGCGGCGATCCAATCAGTGCCAACATAGTCGTCAATCAGTACAACCGGGTAACCGGCAAAAACCTCTGCAACCGGTTTGCTCATGCGCCGTAATTGCAGCATAAAGGGATTGCCTTTTAGCATCCCTTTATTGCAGAAAGATTTGAGTAACGGATGGTCGTAATTGTCGGCAGTGATGATGATATCAAAAGCGGCAAAGACTTCGGGAAACAACTGTAAGTCCATTTGCATGTCATCAAGCTCTGCGGAGGTATACATCACCAGCACCACCTTGGGTTTTAACCGCCGCAGCCCAAACAAAACCTCATTGATCAGATGTTTATGACAACTGCGCCGCCCGTTAATGGTCGAAAACAGCGTGTCGTCTTTGTCAAACACCACCACCTTTTGACAGTGCGGGAATCGTTTGGCAAACCACTTTAAAAATACCGGGTGCAGCACATCGATTTTTTGCGACATAAAAGCAGGTTCGGCTGTTTTGTTTACGCCTTTGTTGGTTTTACTAATGGTGTTGGTACTCATTTAACAATGACTCTATGTCTTCACCGAGCAGCTGTTCAAGTGCTCTTTGCTCAAAATAATGATACCGTTTTACCCTGACCACACCGGCTTTGTCAATAATGATCATCGCTGGTGTCGCATAAGTTCGAAAATGGTGTCTCATGCCTTTAAAATCATACGCATCGTTAAATTTGTTATAATCGGCCAATGAGAACACCAAAATAACCTACTATGACGCCAGATTTAAAGTCCAGCACAAAACCTACCATAGAAATAGTGGCCCCAAACCCTAATTGGCCACAGCAGTTTGAGACAATAGCAAAACAGATAAGAGCGGTGGTTGGCAGTACCGTTGAAAGAATTGACCACGTCGGTTCGACGGCAGTGGCTGGATTGGCGGCAAAGGACATCATCGATATTCAGCTCACGGTGACCGATATTGATGATCATGACATTATCGAACGGCTTAAAGATGCTGGGTTTGAACACAAAGCCGACGTCAAGAATGACTTGTTGGTTGGCGTTGACGATGATTCGCCTCAATTGCGTAAACATTACTTTAAGGTAAACAGCTTTAAGGTAAATAGCTTTAAGGCAAACAGTTTTAAGAGCAGTGATAGCAACATCAGCGCCCATATTCACATACGCCAACAAGGTCGTCTCAATCAGCAGTATCCGTTGGTTTTTCGAGATTACCTACGCAGCGATGCCGTGACTCGCGAGGCCTATTCGACCATCAAAAAAGAATTAGCAACCCGATTTAACGGTGACAAAGCGGCCTATTACGCGATAAAAGACCCTTATATGGATACCATCTACCAAGCAGCCATGTTGTGGGTCAAATCAGTTGACTGGCGGGCGGATGATGTCTTTGTTTAAACAGGAAACCCAATGAAAAAATCAGTGATCAGATGGGGTATCATCGGCTGCGGCAAAGTGACTGAAGTTAAAAGCGGCCCGGCTTACCAGCAAACCGAAGGCTTTGAGTTGGCGGCGGTGATGAGAAGAGACACCGACAAGGCGCAAGACTACGCCAAAAGGCATGGGGTGAAATGGTTCAGCAGTAATGCAGATTAGATCATCAACAGCCCAGATATTGACGCCATTTATATTGCCACGCCCCCAGACAGTCATAAATTCTACGCGTTGAAAGTGGCCGAAGCAGGCAAACCCTGTTGTATTGAAAAACCGATGGCCCCCTCATATCAAGATTGCTTACTTATTAATGAAGCTTTTGAAGCTAAAAGCTTGCCATTGTTTGTTGCTTATTATCGGCGCTCGTTACCCCGTTTTAAGCAAGTGAAATACTGGTTAGAAACCGGTCAAATAGGCAATGTTCGCCACATCAGTTGGCACCTGAGCAAACCGGCCAATGCGCTGGATTTGTCGGGGTTGTATAACTGGCGTACTGATTATAATATTGCGCCGGGTGGTTATTTTGATGATTTGGCCAGTCATGGACTGGATTTATTTACTCACCTGTTGGGCAATGTTGAGCAGGCCAAAGGGATTTGTCTTAACCAGCAAGGTTTGTATCCAGCCAAAGATGCGATAACCGCAATTTGGCAACATACCAATGGCGTGACAGGATCTGGCAACTGGCATTTTGGTTGTCGTCATCGACAAGACAATGTTGAAATCGTTGGCAGTAAAGGCAAACTGACCTTTTCGGTTTTTGATGAAGTGCCATTGCAATTGCACACCCAAAACGGCATAACCGAACAGATTATTGGCAACCCAGCCAACATTCAGCTTTACCATGTCAAAGCGCTGCGTGATGCCTTGGCAGGCCAACAACCCCATCCTTCTACCGGTCAAAGTGCTGCTCATACCGCTTGGTTTATGGCCCAAATTGTTGGCTAGAATGTTGATTAGGTTGTTGAATTGGGTTGTTGAATTGGGTTAAGAGTCAGCTAGTCCTTAACTTTGACCTTAAAAACCTGTTCAAAATACTGATTAAACTGGGGTATATCGCTGGCATCGAGGTAACGGATATGGGCTTGGTAGAAGGCTGGCGTTTGATACATACGCATTAGCGCCTCATCGATTTGTCTGATAAAAGCTTTACCTGTATCGGTTTTGGCGCAGGCAATGTGGCCGATAATATAAGCGGTACTGTCGGCAATGCCCCACGAGGCTAAAGTGGGTTTGCTCGGTTCGGCATCCATCATTAGTTTGATAAAAACTGGAAATTCAATCAGATAGTCAACCCGTTTTCTCAACAGCATTTTACTGGCCGAAACCTCTGAATTTTTACCGCCACGTTCGACCAGATTTGACCTATCGAGCAGCGCCATTTGATGGTCGAGTTTCTCGCCGTATGATCGGCCTCTGTTGGTGCCTAATACACGGGTGGGGTAGGTGTCAAACATCGTTTTTAGTGATTTTAACCGGTTTTTGTCATCGCTCAGGTTGGCGTTCATTTGCGTGGATGGCAAAAAATACAGACGCAAACCCATATATAAACTCATTGGCAGGCTGAACACATTCTCCTTTAATCGGGCGGTGGTTTTTACCCTGCTGATGGCGCAGCCATTGGGGGTGGCTTTTAGTCGCAGGTTTAATCTGGCAATAGGCATAATTTGTACGTCAATCGGCAGCTGGCTTAACTCGCCAAATAACAGGTTATTGAGATCTGAGGCAACGTTCGACGTTTTGGGTTGGCGAAAATTGGCAATGTCCAGCGCATCGTGTGACATCAAAACCATTGTTGTGGGGGAGCGTTGGCTGGGTGAGGCGCCCAGCACGCAGAAATTGAACGTAAACAGCAACAACAGAAATTTAAACAATCAGATCACCATCAATAATGGGTTATATTTCAAGCATATATTATTTTGCGGTGTAATGCGCGATTTAAGCTGGGGTTAGTGTTATCTGTATGAATTTATTCTCCAATCTCAAGCGCACGCCCATCACTAAGCCTTTCACCACCCCGAATAACCACCTGATCCCCCTGTTTTAACTCACCCGTCACCTCAACCAAACCTTCTTTTTGCAACCCGGTTGTAACAGGCACCTTTATTGCTGTTTTTTTGTCTGACACTTTAAACAAGTAGGCTTTATTTGCGCGAAAGATGATCGAATCCTGGGGGACCACTATCACGTCTTTGGCATTGGCTGAGGGAAATTCGACTTTTACTGCGCTGCCTATTAGGTAGTTGCTGGTGATTTTTATTCTCACTTCCATCATTCTCGATACCTTATCACCAACCGGGATGACGCTGCGGATTATGGCTGGGTTTTGTTGTTTTCCGTCAGACACCATCACCTGTGTGTTGGGTTTCAATAACCTTAGAATTCTGCCGGGTACGCGGGCACTGACTTCGATATTGTCGGTGTCTATCAGCCGTACAATGGGGGTGCCTACTTGTACAAAGCTACCCAATTGGTTGATTTTTTCGACCACAACACCCGCAAATGGCGTGGTTATTTGGGTGTGTTGCAGCAGTATTTTGGCCTGCGCCAGGCTGGCTTTGGCAAACGACAGTTGATGCTTGGTGATATCGCGGTCGGCTTGCGAGCGCTCCAGTTGGGTGAGGGTAGTATTGCTGTTGCTGGTTAATGCCTGCTGGCGTTTGAGGGTTTTGTCGGCAAAATCCAGCTCAGTTGTGAGCCGCTGTACTTGGGCTTGTGCCTGTTGTTGTTTGATTTCAAGCAATCTGGGGTCGAGTTGGGCAATCACTTCGTCTGTTTGAACATGGCTGCCGACTTGCACCATCCATATAATGGTACCTTGCACTTGAGCACTGATTTTTGCGTCATTTAAGCTGACCACCGTGCCGGGTACTTGCATTTTTGGCGATAACCACTGTTGCGAAGCGGTGGCGGTTTCGACTGATGCGGGTGCTCTGCCGTCGGGTTTGGCCATGGCTGCTGTGCCGCTGCCTGTATAAATGATTAAGCAAGTAAGTAAACATGTGAGTATTAACAGTTTGCGAAACATAGTGCTTTTCCTTATATTTGAGCTAAACGGGTATTAACCCGCGTAAACAAGTGCTTGAAATCCAACTGCAATATGGCAGGTAAAAAAATCAGGGTGAATATCATGCTTACCGACATGCCGCCAACAATGGCTGCTGCCATGCCTCGGTAAATGGCGCTGCCTTGACCTGGGATCAGTAGAAGGGGTAACATGCCAAAAATGCTGGTGACGGTGCTCATTAATATCGGTCTTAACCTGATGCGCAGGGCGTTTTGCATGGCCTCGGTGCTATTCTTACCATTTGATTGGCCGCTGCGGGTTTGCATCACCAGTAAAATGGCATTATTGACCACTAAACCCAGCAGAATGATAAAACCAATCATGGTTAGCAGGTCCATCGGCTGGAACGTAAACAGGTTGAGTAATGCTAAGGCCACGATGCCGCCAAAGGCTGCCAATGGGATTGAAAGCACCACCAACAGGGCGTCTTTAACCGACTTGAACAGCGCCGCCATGATTAAAAACAACAAACCCAAGGCCAGCAAAAAGTTGATACCGAGTGATTTAATGGCCCGGTCAAGGTTGCCTGCGTTACCGCCATAAGCAACTCGTCCGTCACTCGATAAGTGCTGCATAATTTCAGGTTCGACCTTTTCTTTTAAAACGGTTATCAGCTGTTCAAGCGACATGTCATTGGGCGGGCTGATGGCAAGTGTGGTGCCTCTTTGGCCGTTAAAGCGCAATATCGCCCCGGGACCGATGTTCTCGGCTATTTCGCTGACTTCTGACAGCGGTATCACGCCGACATTGTTGCTGTACAGCGGCAGGTTGGCAAAGGCGTCGGTATTGCCGGCGTTGTTGATTTTCATCATCACGTCTAGACGGTCTTCACCATTAAAATATTCTCCCAGCCACAATCCGGCCCCGAGAGCGCCGAATGGTTAAAGAACCACCACCAGAATGTCGAAAAAACGCTCAGGAAAAGAAGCCAAGTGCAGTAATAGTTGTTCTATTTATAAGCTTGGATGATGCAGCATGAGCGTTTTTTCGCCATTCCCGAAGGGCGAGGCCAAAATTCCCTCACTCGGCGTTAGATTCATTTGATTTAGATGACTAAACCTGCCTTAATCTGCCTTGATTGAGATAAATTTTGGCTCTCGCTGGTGATGGTTATTTAACCATTCGGCGCTCTAGTGTTCTGACCACCTGCGACAACTGTCCACGCGACCAGCCCACCTCGGACAAGCGCTCATCTTTGGGGATAAACTCAATTTCGGGCGAGGCCAAATGTGGGTCGGGCCTTGGGTTAACGGGTGCGCCGGGGATGTGTTTTCTAACTGCTGCCATACCTGCGATTGCGCCTTGTTTGAGGGCATCTAGATCGTTTGAAAAAATGTCTAAGGTGACACTGTCGTTGTTTTCAAAGCCACCAAACAGGCTGCGTTGTTGGGCAAAGTAAAAGATGTCTGGAATGCCGTTGAATATTTCGCGCTCTAGCAGCACTTTGACATCATCTACTTCGTCGGCATTTTCAGCCCTTACGCTCACCGTCATGCCAACCACTGCGGCCATGACTGGATTGAGAAATCTTTTAGTTTTGGTGATTTCTCGCCGTTCAGATAGGGGGCCAGCCGTTTCATCATCTTTTGCGCGATTTCGTTTTCGACGGTGTGCACGTTAGAACCCGGCGGTAAAAATACCCAAGCATCTATCGAATCCCGCTTAACCGGCGGCAGATAATTGAGGGTAGGGAACAGCAAGATGACGGTGGTAATTGAAGCACTTAAAAGCCCCAATACCCAACCGAGTTGTTTTTTCGGGCTGTTGGTCAAGCGAGTGAGTTTGTCGGCGTAGCGATGCCAAATAACCATGGTGTCGTGCTGCTGCGCATCATTTTCTTTACCATGTTCAGTGCTAAGCCAGTGTTTCGCAGCTACGGGCAGTATGGTTACGGCGACCACCAACGACACGCCCACGCCTATGGCGATGGTTAGGGCTAAGTCGGCAAACAACTGGCCTTCGGTGTCTTTTAAAAACAAAATGGGGATGAAAATGGCGATGGTGGTGGCAGTTGAGGCCAGTAGGGCGCCCCAAACCTGCTCGGTGCCTTGCTCACAGGCTTCATCTGCTGATTTGCCCCGTTGTTTCAAACGGATGATGTTTTCGAGCACGACTATGGCGGCGTCAAGTACCATGCCAGTGGCAAAGGCAAGGCCTGCCAGAGATATCACGTTTAAACTGCGTCCAGCCAGCTGTAATACCACAAAGGTGGCCAGCAGTGATACAGGAATGGCTAAGCCAATCAATAGGGTTGGTTTGATTCGTCGTAAGAAAAACCATAACGACAGCAGCGAGAATACGATGCCAAGAGTAAAGTTACTGGTGAGTAGTTGCACCGAGCGCAGGATAAAGACCGATGGGTCAAATGAGTCTCGCATCACTAAACCCCGGTTTTTTAATGCGCCTTGATTCAGTTCTTCTACCAGTGATTTTAACCCATCAAGCGAGCGCAACACGTTGGCCCCGTTGGCTTTGGTGATGCCAATGCGCATCGCCGGGTTGCCATCTTGAAAAATAAAGCCTTCTTTGGGGCCCTTGGCGACAGTTATTTGGGCAATATCACCCAACCGTACTGGGCTGTCGCCGCGCCAATCTAACACCAGTTGACCCAACTCAGCGGGTTTAAACTTGCCTCTAAAGCGCAACGTGTAAAGTCGGCGGCCTATGTCGACAAATCCGCCGGAAACATCGTTGGGCCTGCCAATTTTACCAGCAAGCTGGGTGATATCTATCCCTAAATCAGCCGCTTTAAAAGGGTCTATATTGATTTGCAACTGAGTGCCCGAATTGGTGCTGTCGGCAAGACTAATGCTAGCCACACCGTATAACGCCTGCATTTGGGGCAGTACCACGTTTTCGACAAATTTACGGTGGTCGGATATTGAACCCTCAGCACCCGGTTGTAGCTGCACAAAATACTCTATTAAAGCTTCGCTGGCGTTATCTCGGCCACCTTGTACGATAATCGGCGGCTCGGCATCTGCAGGCAAGGGCGACAGGCGGTTGAGTCTACCGATGATCTCCAGCAGCACTTTGTCCATATTGGTTTGGCTGTCAAAGGTTAGGTTGATAAAACTCATGTTAGGCGGGGCCACGGTCATCATTCTGGTTAACCCGGGAATGCCGCGCAGCACTTTTTCGATGGGCTGGTTGATTTCTGATTCAATTTCTTTGGGCGAAGCGCCACTCCAGGCGGTTTGGATCACTAACTTGGGTTTGTCGATATCAGGAAATAATTGCACCGGTAACTTGGTGATACTGAGCACCCCAAGCAGCATGACCACGATGGTAATGACCCACACAGGGGCGGGATTTTTGAGGCTTTGTTTGGTCCAACTCACAATGATAACCAACTTTGGGTTGAGAATGTTGGTGTCTATTGTTGTCGCTTTGCTTGCTAAAACCCATGCAATGGGGCTTCAAAAGTCCTTAAATTTTTATTCAATGTGGTGAATTTTGGTGTATTTGGTGAGGGTGGGGCTAAAGTGTTTTTGCAAGAAACCATCAACGGCTGCAAAAAATGCTTGGGGTTGTTCGGCAAAGGGAAAGTGGCCCGCTTTTTCAATATATATTAAAGTCGGATTGGGGAATGGTGCCAGTAGGTCGTATAGGGTTTGGCCCGCTAAAAACCCCTGTCTGCCCTGAACAACCAACACTGGTTTGTTATAGTTGCTCAGTTTCGTTGAAAAATCGTATTTGTCGCCGAGCAGTTCTTTGAACATCAGTTTAGAAATTTTGCGGCTGTTAACTTCGACCACATAGTTGCTCATGACTTTCATCGCATCTGACCTGACGTATAATCTCGATGGTACAAGGGCTCGGTACAGTTCGTAAGCAGCGCGCCTGGGGTTTTTGGCCAGTTCTTCGGGGGTGGACCAAAACTTGAGGGCGGTTTTTTCTCTTTCGCTGTAATAGAGGTTATCAAAAGCATGTTGGGCAAAAGTATGATCAATGCCCATTGAGCCTATTAGGATCATGCCTGCACTGTGCTGGGGGTGTGCGCCTGCTATGGCCATTGCCAAACCAGCGCCCCAAGAATGGCCAACGATTAGCCACCGATCAATGCCTAACTGTTTTCGTACCGCTTCGATGTCGGCGATGTAATTGGCCAGCGTGATGGTTTTTTCAGAGACTTCTTTGAGTATCGACTTGCCGGTCCCTCGTTGATCAATAGAAATAATTTTGAAGCTGGTGCTGAGTTTGTCGGCAATATCAACCAAGGCGTTAACATTTTGCCCCGGGCCGCCGCTGAGCAGTACTATTGGAAACCCTTCGCCGATAATTTTGTAGTGAATATCGACATCTTTTCGTTCGACAACGCCATTCTGGGCCGCTTGTGTGTGGGTGCTGATAATCGATAAAATTAACGTGAAAAAGCAAAAACGTAGAATTGGATGGTGTTTAGTCATAATTTCCCTTGTATTGAATACTCAAAAGGAAGTTCAAATTTCTGTCCATGCTACCAATAGATACACACCCTCCGGTTGGCGTATATGTAGACTGTCACTGATTGTAAAGTGTGGCATTAGTCAGTGCCTGGGGTCAAGCATTGAAATGATTTAGTCCCTTGCGTTGCTGTTCTTTTTAGTAACACAGGTGTTTTATTTGCGATTTTTTCGGTCTCAAGGAGGGCTGTTGACCGGTGAGATATTAGACTCCAGAATAGCGATTTGTAAAACAGCCAAACCTTTGTTATTCATCCAATTTATAATGATTCTACAGTAAGGTGTCGGGCCATTGAAAACCCATTAATTTGCTCAATTATTGATTGGATTTGGCGCAGTGTTCACTGCAAATTTAAAGTGGATTAAAAAAGCGGTGCTTAACCGCTTTTGGCGTTTTAAACAGCCGATTTGTGTTTAAGAACAGGAGACAAAGAGTATTTTTATATAAGATATTGCTCAAAAACAGCGTGGTTATATCCTAGAATGTGAGTTCTACTCCAAGGCCTGCTTTTTCTCATACTGCTTCACCGTCATGCCAAACTCGGCTTTGAAACAGCTGCTGAAGTACGAAGGAGATGAAAAGCCGACTTCGTCGCTGATGCGGGCGACCTGAAAGCCTCGACCGAGTAAATTGCAAGCTTGTTGCAGGCGGAATTGACGCAAAAAATCACTGAAGTTGTAATCGACCAGTCCGGCCAGTTTACGGTGTAACTGGCGTTCACTCAGGGCCATTTCGCTGGCCGCTTCTTTGCGGTTGAAGTCTTTGTTGTGAAAGTTGTCGGCAATCAGCTTTTCGAATCGTTTGATAAACTCGATATTTTTATCCCCCAAATCATCGGTTCTAACATCGTTTATCTGCAGGGTTTTTGTGATCCCCATTCCTGTAACCATAGGGGCGCCCTGACTGACACTTTGGTTTAGCAGTGTGGCAAAGCGCTTTTTTAATAGGGTGCGAATGGCCAGTAAATTCTCGACCCTGATCAACAATTCGCGCTGATGGAAGTGTTTGGCTATGTAATCATCGATGTTTTGCTGCCAGCCCTGCATACGGCTGTCTACGTCATCTTTGGCAGTTAGTAATATCAGCGGAATGTGGCTGGTGCATTCTTGTTCACGCAGGCTTTTGGCGACTTCAAAGCCGTCCATCACCGGCATCATCACATCAGAGATAATCAAATCGGGCACTGTTGCTATGGCTTGTTCTAGTCCGAGTTGACCGTTTTCGGCACTGCTGCACTGGTATTGTTGTTCTAGCAAATTGGTGATGTATTGACGCATGTCTGGGTTGTCTTCAATCACCAAAATATGCGGTCTGTCGCCGGTTTGCTCGGCAATGAGTTGACCTTCATTATCTGAATTGTCAGCTGAATCACTTGAGGCCAAGGCCGCAACAGAACTTTCGACCACACGGGCGTTGATAATAACATCCTCTTCGGGTTTGCTTTGGGTTTGACTCAATGGCATAGAAACGGTGAAACGACTGCCTTTATTCACTTCACTTTCAACTGTGATGGAGCCGTGGTGATGTTCGACCAACTCTTTGACCAACGCCAGACCGATGCCGGTGCCTGGGGCCGTGTGGCTGGTTTCGTCGATGCGGGTAAAGCGCTCGAACACTACCGCCAAGTCGTCTGCGCCCATGCCTTTGCCCGTGTCGTTAACACACAGTTTGAGGTGGTCGTTCTGGGTTGCCACTATCACGGTGACGGTTGTGCCGCTGCCGCCGTACTTAAAGGCATTTGACAGTAAATTGGTAAGGATTTTTTCGAGCGTATCTGGCATCACGTCAACCCATGGTGGGGTATGGGTCTGGTTATCAATTACCAAGGTGATTTGCTGGGCACTGACCAAGTCTTGAAAAGACTGCACCACAAAATCGACCACTTCACAGACGTTTTGCACCCTTAATGTCGTTTGTTTAAAGCCTTGTAGTTTGGCCAAGTCGAGAATCTGATCGACCATGGTGGCCAGTCTGTGCGCATTGCGCTCGACCACGGCCAAAGCCTTGCGTTCGCTGGGCTCTTGCGCTTTTTCGCGCAGGCGGGTGATGGGGCCGAGTATCAAGGTCAGCGGGGTTCTGAATTCATGAGAGACATTGGCAAAAAATTGCTCTTTGGCTTTGGCCACGGCCACCACACTTTGACGGTCTTTTTCGGCCAATTTGCGGCGATAAACCAACCATAATATCGACAGGGTTAGCTTGATCAACACAATGGCATAGGACATGTACGCCCACCAAGTTTTCCACCAAGGTGGGGTAATTATGATCTCGGTGCTTTTTGAGGTTGTAGGCCAATTGTTTGGGTCTCGGGTGGCTTGCACGTCAAAGCGATAATGCCCGTCTGACACCCCAGAATACAGCGCAAAGGCTTTGTCGGCAGTAGTATCAATCCAGTGGCTGTCAAAACCTTTGAGGCGGTATCGATACAACACGTCTTGCGCGTTGCCCAAGCTGTCGGCGGCAAAAGACAATTGAAACATGTATTGGCTGTAATCTAATTGCACCGATTTGGCGTAGGCGATAGACGCATCGGCTTTAATCGATTGGTCGCGCCAAACATCTACTGGGTGATTGAACAATGAAAACTCCCGCAAGTTTACCGTCAGATCATTGTTTTGAGGTTTGATTTGATTGAGGTTGACCCTCAGTAAGCGCTTCGACACCGGAATATACAGCTGTTGTGTTTGGGCATCAAAAAAACTGTTGTTACGGGCCGAGTGCCCGAGGTTTTCGAGTTGTGACAGGCGAATTCGGGTTTTGTGGCCGGTAGGCAGGTGGTATTTAACCAGCTCTTCGGCCCTGACTAACCACAGGTTATCGCCTACTTCGAGCACCGTGGCAACCCCTGGCTCATTCAGTTCGGTGATGATCTTGTTTGAATCAGGGCTCAGACGAAATACGGTTCGCAAAGAGATGCCCCAAACGCCTTGTTGTGAGTGAATGAGGCGATTACATTTGAGCGTTTCGCTGGGGGTTAATTGCGAAGACACGCCTTGCCATTGATTGTTGGCCAAGTCATAACTGGTGAATTCGTGGTGAGAAGGGCAGGTCCACAGTCGTTTGTTGTGCTGATGAATGGCCAGCACGCCACCCTCGAC
>JABSOG010000559.1 GCA_013216025.1 Algicola sp.
GGTGAAGGTGAGAAACCTACTGCGCAAAGTACTGTTCGCACTCATTACCACGGTACTTTTATTAGGGGTGATGTTTTTGATAGTTCTGTAGATCGCGGTCAACCAGCTGAATTTCCAGTAGGCGGCGTGATTAAAGGTTGGACTGAAGCATTGCTAATGATGACTACTGGTACAAAATGGCGTTTATTTGTACCTTACGACTTGGCTTACGGCGAGCAAGGTGCTGGCGGCGTGATTGGTCCATTTGCTACCTTGATTTTTGACGTAGAATTGCTTGAAATTATAAGCTAAAGGTTTTTGCTTAAAGGTCTTCACCGCGGCTTTTTCTTCTGTCGCGTGAATCTTCCAATCGCTTCCATATTTGTGCGAAGCGGTTGGCTAACATCCTCAAATACCCATACCCCATCAAAATCACCGCTGGCACCGCAATCACCATACCGATGATTTGATACCAATATTGATAGTAATACCCCAGCGCGATAAAACCACCAGACACCGCAAAGAGCAACATGCCGGTTAGAAACCAGCGCAAATTGTTTTTGTTGTTACTGCCGAGTTTGTAGATTATTTCGCGAAGCATCTTCTTTATTTACCCTGCGGGTTGCTTTGGCCTTCGGCCTTTAAACTGAAAATAAATTTAACACGGAGGTACGGAGGGGCGGAGGAAAGAAAGAGGAAGAAAAAAATAAAAAAAGATACAAGATTAAGGACAAAGCAAAAACATATAAATAACTTACCTTTGTTTCGGTTTTTGCTTTTCCTCTTTCTTTCTCCGTGTCTCCGTGTCTCCGTGCCTCCGTGTTGAGATCTTTTGACCTTGACCTAAAGCTTAGTAATAGGAGTGCTCACCAGCTTGATGTTCAGTAGCGTCTCTAACACCACAAATCTCGTCTTCGAATTTGGCCAGCAGTTCTTTCTCAATGCCTTCTTTGAGCGTCATATCAATCTGTGAACAACCGTTACAGCCGCCGCCAAATTGTACGATGGCAATTTTATCTTCGGTGACTTCTGTCACCAGGCAGTTGCCGCCGTGGTTGGCTAACTGTGGGTTGATTTCTGTTTCGATAACATAGTTGAGCCGCTCAAGCAAAGGGGCGTCATCCTGGATTTTTTTTGCTTTGGCGTTGGGCGCTTTGAGGGTCAACTGTGAGCCCATTTTGTCGGTAACAAAATCAATATCTGCTTCTTCGAGGAACGGTGCGCTGTCTGCATCTACAACGGCGTCAAAACCGTTAAAATTCAAGGTGATATCTGTATCTTCAACTGAATCAACCGGACAATAAGAGACGCCACATTCGGCCTGAGCTGTGCCGGGGTTTACTACGAATACGCGGATATTGGTTTTGGCTGACTGCTGTGACAGCAAAGTGGCGAAATGGGCCTGGGCGGCATCGGTGATATTGATCATAACGGACTCTTTATTTGTTTCTATGGCTGGTACTTGACTAAAATAGTCGGCTTTAGGGCGATCATACCCGCAATAACCTTGATGGGCCAGACCTTGGGCTGCTTAATTTAACGATTTTTATAGGCTTTGTGTGTAATGTTTGGTAGTTTAGCCAGTAATTAAAAGCCAAATTATGACTTTCATTTCATGCGTTTGTTTATTGCTGCTGTTTTATCTTCATTGTTGTCGTCACTATGCCTGTTGTTTTCCATCACGGCTACCGCCCAATCACTAGATGACTTTTTCCCCGAGCCGGTCAGTTTTAACCCCGATATCCCTACGCCCGAATCGGTGTTGGGTTACCAAGTGGGCGATTGGCATGTCGGTCACGACCAATTGGTTAATTATATGAAGGTATTAGCCGAAAAAAGTGATCGGATAAACCTTGAGGTGATGGGTTACAGCCACGAACAAAGACCTTTGTTGCTGTTGACTATCGCTCATCCTGACAAGCTTAAAAATGTTGAGCAGATTCGCCAGCGACACATCGCTCGAATGAACAACAAATCTGCCGTTGTGGGCGCAGATGATCCGGCCATTGTCTGGATGGGTTACAGCGTTCATGGTAATGAAGCCAGTGGTACCAACGCCTCGTTGTTGTTTGCTTATTATCTGGCGGCGGCACAGGGGCCAAAAGTAGAAAAGACATTGAATGAGTTGGTTATTTTGCTCGACCCCAGTCTGAACCCGGACGGTTTGAATCGTTTTGCCAGTTGGGTTAATTCTCACAAAGGGTCGATAGCAAACGCCGACCCGCGTGATATTGAGCATAACGAAAGCTGGCCTCAAGGTCGCACCAATCACTATTGGTTTGACTTGAACCGTGATTGGTTATTGCTGCGTCACCCAGAGTCGCGCGCCCGAGTGGCGAAGTTTCATCACTGGAAACCCAATGTATTGACGGATTCTCATGAAATGGGTCCTAACAACAGTTTTTTCTTTCAGCCGGGCATTGGTTCTCGCAAAAATCCGTGGACACCGACTCGTAATGTCGAGTTGACCCGTGCGATTGCCTCACATCATGTTAAGTCGTTCGATAAGCAAGGAGTGATGTATTTTACTGAAGAAAGCTTTGATGACTTTTATTATGGCAAAGGCTCGACCTACCCAGATGTTAACGGCGGGGTGGGCATTTTGTACGAACAAGCCAGTGCTCGTGGTTTTGTGCAAAACACCGTTAACGGTAAATTAACCTTTCAAACCGCGATATCAAATCAATTAAGTGCTTCATTGTCGACCCTTGAAGGGGCGAAGGCCAACCGTCAGGGGCTGCTCGAACATCAACGTGATTTTTATACCAGTTTTGACAAACTGGCTGATGAAGATGACCTGTCGGGTTATATTGTCAGCGAAGCTTATGACAAAACTCGTTTGTTTGAGTTGTTGACGCTGCTGCAAAGCCATCAAATTGAGGTTTACCAACTGAGTAAAAATCTCAAGGTTAACAGCCGCCAGTTTGACAAAAACCACAGTTATTACATTCCATTGGCTCAGCGTCAGTATCGCTTAATCAAATCTATTTTTTCTCAGCGTAAAAGCTTCAATGACAATACTTTTTACGATGTGTCGAGCTGGAATTTGGCTTATGCCTTCAATATTGTATTTGAGCCAATCAATTCGAGCTGGGGACTGAAATACAACAAGCAACCGTGGCAAAAACCAAGCGCGCAAAGCATGCCACAACTCGGTAAAGCATACTCTTACGCGTTTGAATGGGATGATTCTAAAGCGCCGTTGCTGCTGAGTACTTTGCTTGCAGATAAGCTGTCTATTCGTGTGGCGACCAAAGGTTTTACAGCCAAGGTAAAAGAAGGTCAGCACCAATTTTCGGCGGGTACGATTGTCATCAACCGGATTTTACAAAAAGGTGACCGCTGGCTTGATAAATTGCAGCAGGCGCAACAACAAACCGGTGTTAAGATTTTTCAGATTCGTTCGGGCTGGACCTCAAGCGGCGTAGATTTGGGTAGCCGCTCGGTATTGCCAGTGCACTTGCCCAAAGTATTGCTGGTTGGCGGCCGGGGCACGACCTCTTATGAAGTAGGGGAGATCTGGCACTTTCTCAATAAACAACTGGCGCTGGCACCAACCATTGTTGAGCGTGACAGATTGGGCAGGGTAGATTTTTCTAAATATACCCACATGATTTTGGCCAACGGTGATTATGACAGTATTTCTGAAGCAACGCTCAACAAGCTCAAGCGCTGGATCAAAAGCGGTGGGGTCATTTGGGGCCAGAAAAAAGGCGCTCTATGGCTGGCCAAAAAAGAATTGCTTAAAGCCAGCTACATCACGGCTTCAGACATGGGCAAACGTTTAGAAACCGAGCCTTTGAGTTATGGTGAGAAAGATGCGCTGGCTGGCCGAAAACGTATTGCTGGGGCGATTTTCTCAGTCGACCTGGATTTGTCTCATCCGCTGGCTTACGGTTATCAGCGCTCGAAGTTACCGGTGTTTAAGAACAGCACTTTTGTGATCCAAAAAACCACACAATCATTCGTGGCAGTCGCCAAGTATGGCAAATACCCGCAACTCAGTGGTTATGCCGATAAAACCAACGTCAATAAAATTGCCGAAAGCACTTATATGCTGGCGCATTCACTGGGTCGTGGTTTGGTGATTGGGGTGGCTGACAATGTCAACTTTCGGGGTTTCTGGTATGGAACCAGCCGCCTGATGAGCAACAGTTTGTTTTTTGCTGGGCTGGTTAAAGCCAAGGCTGAATAACCATTGAGTCAAATTGACGGCGGCGATCCTTATTTCAGCTAGTTTTCTGCTGAATTGTGTCGTTTACTATTTCTAATTGTATCAGTTTGTTTTCTTTTATTATCAATAGCTTAGTTAGTGCGTAACCCTTCGTAACCACTATCGTAAGCCCAAGCGTAAGCAATCGTTCCCCGAAAAAAGTAGGATTTTACTGTGGACGCTCTAGAATTCATTCCATCAAACGCAAACGCTGGAAAACGAATTTTCGGCAATACACTAATATTAAGTTCTTAATTTTTCAGGAGTTTCAATTGACTATCAATTTCAGGAACCTTGTCGAAGATAGCAATATCGACACACAGATTGTTATCAAAAATAACGATTTGGCCTGCAATCATGTCAATGATAACGAATGGCAAATTGAGCATACAACGGACGGGTGTGGCGCAGCAACGTTGGCGATTGGTAATGGCAGAATGAATAACGGCACTATGAATAACTGCACACTGATTAAATTCGCTCCGGCCAAGGCCGCAAGTAGTGAAGACAGTGTGTTGGCGACTCAATTATCGGGTATTGAAGTATTGAAAGACAACGAATGCCCATTGGACAGTGGAGAATTTGGCGGGATATCAAGCCCTTGGTATCGCATCAAGTAACTCGTTGAACATAAATAACTCGAAATAGGTGAGGCTGTATAAACAGTGACAGGGACATGGTCGAATTTGTTTTATATTGACCTCACTTATTTTTATTTCTTTAACTTTGTTAATCCCTCCTATTTCCCATTTTTTTCTTTTGCCTGTTCTTTTGCTCTTTTTTTTGCAAAGGCACTGCACATATCGTCCACACCGAAATACGTTCAATTCCTTTTTCTTTCAATACTCTACAAACTTCATTTAGCGTCGCTCCGGTGGTGATCACATCGTCAATCACGGCGACATGTCGATAAGCCGGACCTTGGTATGCAAAGGCCTGTTTAACGTTGGATTGACGATCGGTTTTATTTAATCCCGACTGGGCCGATGTTGATTTCACCCGGGTTAAAGATTGAGTGTCTAGGATGATATTTAGCGGCTTGGCCAGCACTTCGGCGATTAATTTTGACTGGTTATATCCTCGGGTAAAACGGCGGTTTCGGTGGATCGGCATAGGTAAAATGACATCAGGTGAACTGTCAGTAGAGGCTTGTAACAGGTTTTGTACCAATCTGAGCAGTTGTCGAGCCATTAATTCACCAAGCTGGTGTTGCTCCCTGAACTTGAGGTCGGTGATCCATTGATTAAACGGCCATTGATAGGGGGCAAGGCTTATCAGTGAGTCAAAGCGGGGCTTTTTGATGCCTTGGCGGATGTCTGGCCTAAGTAGTAGATTGTCAAACTGGCGGTAATCAAAATATTCCAGATCGTTGGCACAACAGTTGCAAAGGCTGATTTTATTGTTGGTGGTTAATTTGCAAAGAACGCACCGATTGGGAATAAAACGATTGAGTCCTGTTGGCATTGGAAGGTTTCCTTTTTAACCTAAAATCCTTAAAATGCGCCTTTCGACAATTATTACACGGCGCAACGTATTTATGATAAGCAAGCAATCGAATAATGGCAAATATCCGCTGGTTTTACTCCATGGCTGGGGGGTGAATAGGGGGGTTTGGGCGGGGG
>JABSOG010000560.1 GCA_013216025.1 Algicola sp.
GCGCCCGTGTCGGCATTACCCAATTCTGCGGCACCTTCGTTGGTCAGTTTAACCTGACGCTGGTACAAAGGTTTCATTTGAGGGGCTACCGTTCTCCAACCCTGCCATACGTCCAGCAGTTCGTCATAATCGCGTGAAGTCGCCAGCGTGCTGCTCATTTCACCCAAATTCAAACATTTACCGTCGGCTTTACAGTATTTGCCTTTACCGTACATGCCGCTCAAATCTGAGACGATTTTTGACAGTTCAGTGGTTTTGGCTGCGTCTTGTGGCGCTGGTAAAGTCAGTGCCAGTTTAAGTTTATTGAGCTTTCTGGTGGTATCGTAATCCAAATCCAAATCATTGTAGCGCGCGGCTTGGTTGGCCAGTTTGACGACAATATTGGTGAATTTCTCATTGGCATCGGCGGCAATTTTTGAGGTGTCGTCGGTGATGAAGTTAGCATTAACCCAATCGGCGCGGCCGACTTCGATAATTAAATCAAGCAACTGCGCTTCAGCATTGTCGATGAATTTTTTAGCATCGGCTGGCGTGACAGCAGCACTTTGTTGTTTGCTGTGATCTGCTGCTTTTTCAGCAACTTTTTTAGGCGCTTCACTACAAGCAGTGAGTGCTAAACAGGCACCTACCACAAGCGCGGTAGCGGTCAGTTTCATTGGTGTTCTTTTCATGATTTCCCCTGATATTAAGGACGTTTTTGTTTTTGCCGCTTGAGTATACTGATTTGATGCGCAATTTATACTAAAACCCGGGGTTTTAATGTTTTACTTGGCCCTGCGGGCTGTTTGGGGCGACAGCTTTGCTGTCAAGGTCAAGAGCTTCAACACGGAGGCACGGAGCCACGGAGAAAGAAAGAGGAAAACCACAAAAGATCAAAGAACCTTTTAAAGCGAAAAAAGACAACTAAACATGTGTGGTTTATCTCTACCCTTTTTGTTTTTTAATTTTGCTTTTCTCATTCTTTCTCCGTGTCTCCGTGCCTCCGTGTTGAGATCTTTTAGTCTTTTCATCCAAACCCCAGCCTTGACTTATACCCCATAAAACCGTAGATTTTAAACACCTGTTTTAAACTGGTTCCATCCCAAATGGCCAATGCACAACCGACCAAATTAAAAATCCTCGATGCTGCTGAAGAACTGTTTGCCGAAAACGGATTTTCTGAAACGTCAACGCGACAGATCACCAAAAAGGCCGAGGTTAACCTCGCTTCGGTCAACTACCATTTCGGTTCTAAAAACGAATTAATTCAAGCGGTGATCGAACGTTATCTTGAGGTGCTAGTGCCCAACATAAGCAAAGAACTCACCGATTTAGAAAACAACAATCCTAATCCGACACTCGAAGAAGTTTTTTCGGTGTTTATTCGGCCTATTTTGTCGCTTAACCAACAACGCAAAAACGGCACCAGTATCCTGCTGCAATTGCTGGGGCGCTCATATACCGATAGTCAGCGCCATATGCGGCGATTTTTTTTGGGCAACTATGGTGACGTGGTGACCCGATTTGTCGCTTTGGTGTATCAGGCACAGCCCGGGTTGTCTGCCAGCGAGATATTTTGGCGATTGCATTTCACATTGGGCACTGTAGTGTTTACCATGGCGTCAAGCGGTGCATTGATGGATATTGCCAGAGCCGATTTTGATGAAGATATCGCCATCGAAGGGGTGGTTAAACGCCTCATACCCTTCATCGCCGCCGGTGTTTCAGCACCTAGATAGTTATAGTTTCAGTTAACATCCATAAAGGATTATAAAGATTATGTGGTTTATTATTATTATTTTAGTGGCTTTGGCCATTGTTTTGGGCGTCACTGATATCCGCCGCCAATGGATAACCGCCCCGGTATTTCGCTTTTTCAAAAAGATTTTACCGCCGATGTCCTTGACCGAAAAAGAGGCAATGGAATCGGGTGATGTGTGGTGGGATGGCGAGTTATTTTGCGGCAAACCTGATTGGCAAAAGCTGCACAATTACCCCAAACCTCGATTGAGCCATGAAGAACAAGACTTTCTCAACAACCAAGTCGAAACCCTGCTGGCTATGATAGACGACTACCAAATCACCCAAAAAGATCGAGACCTGCCCGCAGACGTTTGGCAATACATTAAAGATCACGGCTTTTTCGCGATGATCATCCCCAAAAAATATGGCGGCCTCGAATTTTCTGCCATTGCCAACTCCACCATAGTCACTAAAATTGCCACCCGCAGTATCAGCGTGGCGGTGACCATCATGGTGCCCAATTCGTTGGGTCCGGGCGAATTGCTGTTGCATTACGGCACCGAGGCGCAAAAAGACCAATGGTTACCCCGATTGGCCAATGGGTCTGAAATCCCGTGTTTTGCCTTGACCGGCCCAGAAGCCGGCTCTGACGCTGGTGGTATTCCAGACAAAGGTATTGTTTGTGAACAGCAATATAACGGCGAAAAAACATTGGGCATTCGCCTAACGTGGAACAAGCGTTACATCACCCTTGCGCCGGTGGCAACAGTGCTTGGGTTGGCGTTTAAAATGGTTGATCCAGATAAACTGTTAGGTGACGAACAAGACATCGGTATTACCTGCGCGTTAATACCAACCAGTCACGAGGGGGTCAAAATCGGCGACCGTCACGACCCAATGGGCATGGCGTTTATGAACGGGACAACTTATGGTGAAGACGTCTTTATTCCCATCGACTGGATCATAGGCGGGCAAGCATACGCCGGGCGCGGCTGGCGAATGCTGGTTGAATGCCTGTCGGCAGGGCGGGGCATCTCATTGCCCGCATTAAGTACCGCCGGAGGGCATATGGCCAGCAGAATGACCAGTGCCTACGTCTATGTCAGGCGTCAATTTGGTCTGTCTATCGGCAAGTTTGAAGGGGTGCAAGAAGCGTTGGCCCGCATTGGCAGCAATAGCTACGTGTTAGAAGCCATGCGAACCATGACCGCCGGAGCGATAGATTTAAAAGTCAGCCCCGCAGTGGTGACGGCCATTGCCAAGTACCACATGACCGAAATGTCGCGCGCCATAGTAAACGATTCAATGGACATACACTCGGGCAAAGCGATCCAAATGGGTCCTAAGAACTACCTGGCCTTTGGTTACATGTCCGTGCCTATATCTATAACGGTTGAGGGCGCCAACATACTGACTCGCAACCTGATCATTTTTGGACAGGGGGCCATTCGATGTCACCCATTTGTACTGGGCGAAATGGCGGCTGCGGCCAATCCCGATGCCAAACAAGGGCTCAGAGATTTTGATGAACTGTTGGTCAAACATGTTTTGTATGCTGCGGGTAACAAAATCGCTTGTCTTTTTCAGGGCCTTACCGTTGGTCGCTTTAACGAAACGCCAGTGGCCGGTGAAACGGGCAAGTATTATCGCCAGTTGACCCGAATGAGCAGGGGATTGGCTTTTGCCGCTGATGTCTCCATGTTGGTGCTCGGTGGTGGTTTAAAACGCAAAGAAATGATCTCCGCCCGCATGGGTGACATATTAAGCCAACTGTATATCGCCTCGACGGTGTTGAAACGTTACGAAGATGACGGCAGACAAATGTCAGACCTGCCGTTCGTTCATTACGCGCTGCAAAACTGTCTGTATCAAATCGGCAAAGCGTTTGACGGATTTTTTCAAAACTTCCCCAACCGATTAGTCGCTCGAAGCCTCGAATTCATCATCTTTCCCTATGGCATTCACTACCAGCCGCCAAAAGATGAAATCGCCCAACAGGTCTGCGAAGGCATGACCAAACCGGGCATTATGCGCGATCGTTTAAGCCATTTGTGCTACTTGGGTGAAGCCGAAGATGACATCACCGGTTCAATGGAAAGAGCGTATGAAGGCATGGTCGAAGCCGATTTGATTTTCAAACCGATTGTCGCCGCGCAAAAAGCTGGCGAGATGGACAAAGGCTTGCCATTGGCTGACACAATTACTCAGGCACTTTCGAGGAAGCTGATAACACAACAACAGGCAGATACCTTGCTGGCCGTTGAGAAACTGCGCTGGGAGGCGATTAGTGTGGACAGTTTTGAGACGTTGTAGGTGAGAGCACAGCGCTCTCTTTTCTTTAAATAAACAAAAAGCTTTACATAAGTTTAGTGAAAGCTTAGTATGTAAACTTCTCACTGTATATTAAAGGACTACTGTAATGTCAGCCATAAAAGATCATCTGGTTTTTGCCTCCGTTTTGATGGTCACCCTCCTCAGTTGTGCTGGCATTGCATTGCCTTATCCGATTATGGCCCCCTTGTTTATGAGTGGGCAGGCCAACGGGTTGAATACTTTTATGTCGGTGTCGCCTGAAATGCTGCTGGGTTTTGCAATGGCAATTTACCCTTTGGGCATTTTCATTGGCGGGTCGTTTATTGGCGCATTGTCTGACAGTTATGGCCGTAAAAAACTTCTTGTCATCACCTTGTTTATCAGTATTTTGGGTTATGCGATCACCGCTTATGCGGTTGTTGAACAAAATTATTTACTGTTTATTGCCGCGCGTTTTTTCACCGGCTTGTGTGAAGGTAATATCTCTATCGCCCGGGCCATAGCGCTAGATTTGGGCAAAACCATCGATAAAACCCGGGCAATGTCGTTGGTCAGTGCAGCCAGTTTTCTGGGTTGGCTGATTGGCCCGTTGGCCGGAGGGTATTTGGCGGTATATGGTGCCGAGGTGGCGTTTATTGCCGCTGGCGTTGCGATTTTTGTGTGTATGGTGTTTGTCATGTTGGTGATAAATGAGACCCACAAAGTGGTCAACGACAAACCTTTTGTTACCTTGCTTAAATCTCATAACTCATTGTCTTTACTGAAAAACCCTGTTGTGTTTCAGATATTTGTCTTCCAGTTTATCTTTACCCTAGGGCTGAATGCTTTTTACGAGTTTTATCCGGTATGGCTGGTAATTGAGCGGGGTTTTCAAGCCAGTGATATCGGTAACATCACCGCAGTGACCACCGTTTGCATGACGCTGAGTAGTCTGGTGTTGGTGACCAAACTGAAAAGAATGTTTGGTATTAAAGCCAGCGTGATTGGTAGCCTTGTTGTTAGCGCGATATTGTTGGCGATTATGCCGTTCACCGAATCGACTGGAATGTTTGTTGTATTTGCTTTCATCGGTGTGTCTTTGGCCGTTTACAACGGACTATTGCCAGTGTTTGCATCCGACATCGTCAGTGATGTGGGTAATGGGGCATTAATGGGGTTATTGACCGTTATTTTCTGTATTTCGAACGCCATTATCGCCTTGGTGGGCAGTTACGCACTGACGCTCCACCCGGCTTTGCCGCTGTTTTTGGGCAGTGGTTTGGTTGCCCTTTCTATGGTTTTGTTTACGCGTTTTGCTTATTCAAATGTGGGCTATAATGTTGGGGCCGATGCAAAGACTTCTTAAGCCAATTGTTCTATATAATATTTAATTATAATCTAGTATAATTTAATATAAGACACGTCGGTATAAACTCACAAAAGGTCGCAATCATGTCAAATGTACAACCGGTATCACCTCGCTGTAAAGAAGTTTATCTTGATAACAATGCGACAACACGAGTATTGCCGCAGGTCATGGAAGCCGTTATAGATACCATGGAATCTTGCTACGGTAATCCCAGCAGCTCTCATATCACCGGCGTCAGGGCCAAACACGTACTCGAAACCACCCGAGGACTGGCCCGCAAAGTGATTGGCGCAGGCAAAGGCGAAATCATCTTTACCAGTGGCGCGACCGAGGGTATCCAAAATGCCATCGTGTCGACCTTGCTGGCCGCCAGAGAAAAGCAACTAGGCGGCGAAAATAGCTATTTGTTGTACGGCGCCACTGAAC
>JABSOG010000561.1 GCA_013216025.1 Algicola sp.
TTCATCCGGAGAGTTAGTTCAGTGCTGCTGGCTGCGTGTGTGAATCACTATCACTCATTCTGTCTCGGGTTGCATGTGACTGTCAGTCAATTTATTAGCTTTAACACGGAGGCACGGAGCGGCGGAGGAAAGAAAGAGGAAATATATTGACCAATCTTTTTGCTTTTAATCTTTTCTCTTTCTTTCTCCGTGTCTCCGTGCCTCCGTGTTGAGATCTTTTATCTTTTAATGGCAGCTACAAGCGGGACTCAATAAGCCCGCTTGGTGGTATGGGACTTGATGATGTTCTCCCATGGCAGGTTTTGGTCACCAAGTACAAAAAAATCGGGGTTTTTCAGCGAGGGGCGCTGGTTGTAGCTCAGTGGTTTAAATTCGCTATTGAGAATTTTGCCACCCGCTTCTTCGACAATGATTTGAGGCGCGCCGGTATCCCATTCGCCGGTAGGACCGACCCGCAAATAACAATCGGCCAGCCCTTCAGCGACAAAACAGCTTTTTAAGGCGCAACTGCCGTATTTTTCGAAACTCGGCTCAATATGTGGATGCAGATATTGAGTCACCGTAGTCAGGTTTTGCACCCGACTGATGGCCAGTCGTACTTTATTGGGATCGGACCTGGGTGAAACCTGAATTCTTTCGGTGCCATTACTGTCACGCTTGTAACTGCCGTGACCTTTAGCGGCAAAATAAGTGGTGTCTTGGCAGGGCCAGTAAATCACCCCTAGCGTCGGCCAGCCATTTTCAACCAGTGCGATGTTAACGGCAAAATGGCCACTACGAGCAATAAACTCTTGGGTGCCATCAAGCGGGTCTAGCAACCAGTAGCGAGGCCACTTTTTACGAGTGGCAAAATCTACCGGTTCCATCTCTTCAGAAATAATCGGAATGTCTGGGGTCAGTTGCCCCAGCGCTTTGGTCAAAATCTCGTTGGAAGCAAAATCAGCTGAGGTGACCGGGGTTTGATCCGATTTGATCAGCTGTTCGTATTCACCGTGCTCATAAATCGTCAAAATCTGCTGCCCGGCATCGCGGGCAATATAAATGGTGTTTTCTAGCAAATCAAGCGCTGTTGCGTGGTGTTTATCCATGAGTAGCAAACCATTTTTGTGCCAGCAATAAACCAGCAACACTACGGGATTCAGAAAACTCGGGGTTGTCGAGCAATTCATCACTGCGTGACAATGACCAAGGGATCACTTCAAGCGGCTCGGGTTCATCACCTTCGAGTGATTGTTCAAACAAGTCAAAAGCCAACAGTATCGTCATCTGGGCGTTGAAATAACCCGGCGCTAACGTCACTTCTTTGAGTTTAACCAGTTTGTTGGCACCATAACCCACCTCTTCCATCAACTCTCGGTTGGCGGCCTGCTCTGGGGTTTCGCCCGGGTCAATAAGACCTTTGGGAAAGCCCAGTTCATAGCGGTGAGTGCCGGCAGAATACTCGCTGATCAACAGCATGGTATCTGCATCGAGCATCGGGATTATCATCACCGCGCCCCGGCTTGACCCTTTCATCCTTTCGTACTGCCGTTCGACACCGTTGGTGAATTTCAGGTGCAGGCCTTCAACCGTGAACAACCGGCTTTGCGCGACGACTTCGCTTGCTACAATTTCAGGTAATTTTTTTTGCCGCATAGGCTTCTTAAGCGCTTTTTGATATTATTGGACTGATAGTGCTAATCATAAACCCAAACACCCTGATTAGAAAAGTAAAAATAACAACCGGACCGATATAATCCCAACATCTCATGATTAATTTCTCTCAAATAGACACTGTTTTACTGGATATGGACGGCACTTTGCTCGACCTGCATTTTGACAACCAGTTTTGGCGCCATCATGTCCCCTTACGCTATGCTCAAAAACACGGGCTACCCCAAGCACAAGCCGACCAATATGTGATGACTGAATATCAAAAGGTCGCAGGCCAACTCAAGTGGTATTGCCTCGACTACTGGCAAGAAAAGCTCGATTTACCCATCGTTGAACTCAAAAAAGAACTCAAACACTTAATCAAGCTGCGCGAAGATGTGCCGGAGTTTTTGCTGGCATTAAAGCGCGCTGGCAAACAAGTCATCTTAGTCACCAACGCTCACCCCGACAGCTTGGCATTAAAGCTGGAGCAAACCGAGTTAGCCAAATACATGGACCAAATGCTCACCACCCATCAATTCGGTCACAGCAAAGAAAGCCCGGAGCTATGGCGGCAACTGCAACTGTTCTTGGATTACAACCCGGCCCGCACCTTGTTTGTTGATGACAGCATTAATTTGCTTTACGTAGCACAAAAAGCAGGTATTGGGCATTTACTTGGAGTGAAAAACCCAGACAGTCAAAAACCGATGAATGAGATCACCGAGTTCGAAGGGGTAAGTGATTTCCGTTCTTTGATTAGTGGGATTTGTTGAGCCCTTCGGGTCCAATCAAATAACAGTCTCCTCACCGGAATCAATCTTCTTAAGCTCATTAATAAACTCATCCATGGCTGAACCTAACGATGTCACCAGCTCGGCACTTTCAACACTGCTCTGTTTGGCCGCCTTTTCTATCAACGAACATAACTCCGCCACGGTCACGCCACCAAGGTTGGCTGAGCCAGACTTGAGTTTGTGGGCGCTTTTACGCAGGTCTTCCCAATCATCCTGTGTTAACGCCCTTTGAATCTCAGCCAGCGTCCCTTGTGATTCGTCCAAGTAACGATTGATGATATTACCCAGGATATTCTTGCCGCTCAATTGGTTAAGGGTTTTAATATTGTCGATTTTCTTCATGTCTAACACCAGCTCTGACGGCGAGCCTGACGAGGTAGACGACGACGGGACTCTTTGTCTTGATTGTTTGACCTTTCTGGCCGGTGCATTTTTGCTGGCTTCGAGCTTTTCTACGCTAAGATTTCGTTCAATGGCACTGATCAGTTCCTGAATTTCATAAGGTTTGGTGAGATGATCTGTCATTTTAAAAGACAAACATTTCTCACGGTCCTCTGGCCTGGCGTGTGCCGTCAAGGCGATGATGGGGATCTCTTCGCGACCCATTTCTGCTTCGATGACTCTAACTTGTAGTGATGCCTCATAACCATCCATTTCTGGCATCTGACAATCCATAAAGATCAGATCATAACTTTGCTTGCGGAATTTCTCACAGGCTTTGACACCGTTATCGACGATGTCGTAGTGACAACCGATGTAATCAAGGATCACCCGGGCGTAATCCTGATTGGTGAGGTTGTCCTCAGCCAACAAAATCGAGATGTTGTGGAACTTGGTGATCTCAAGCGCGGCTTTGTTGCTCTGCCTTCGAGCATCATGGGTCAGCGACTCGTGGTTGTTGATTTTACTCATCACCGCAAACAGCTCTTCGGTGATCACCGGTTTATACATTGCAAACCTGTCTTTGCCCACCCAATGCTGCGGGCTGTCTACCAATGGCACAATAACCAGCCCCGCCAAGGCCGGATTTTGTTCAATCAACCGTTCAAATTCGCCATAACTGACATCACTGATGGCCGTATCGACAAACACCGCATCAAAGGGTTTCTTTAAATCATGGGTCAGTTCGCCAAGAAACGCTGAGGCTCGTTCAAAATACTGACAATCTATGCCCCAATGCGCACAATACTGCATAAAGTTTTGCGGCAGTCGCTGATCAACACTGATCACCCCTACTTTCAATTGGTCCATGCAATTTATCTGCTGATAGGGTTCTTTATCCTTGTCTTTGCACATCGGCAAAGTCAGCTTGACGGTAAACTTGCTGCCAACCCCCTTTTCACTGTGCAGTAATATCTCACCTTTCATCAACTCGACAATTTGCTTAGAAATAGTCAAACCCAATCCGGTACCACCAAAATGACGGGTGGTGGATGAATCTTCTTGCTGGAACGATTTGAAGATCATACTTTGTTTATCGGCATCAATACCAATGCCGGTGTCTTCAATTTCAAGGATAAAATCTGCCAATCCCTCGCGACAAGACACTTGCCAGCGTAATTCTACATAACCTGTTTGAGTAAATTTGATGGCGTTGCTGAGTAGGTTTAGCATCACCTGATTGAGCCGGATGTAATCAACGACAAAATATTCACAAGGCAAAATCGGCATGTTGCCACTGATCTCAATGCCTTTTTTACGTGAGTTTTCAGAAATGAGTTTGAGCAGCGATTCAAAATCCCGGCGCAGGTTAACCGGCGAAGGACTAAACACCAACTTGCCTGCTTCAATTTTTGAAAAATCAAGAATGTCGTTGATGATACTGACCAGGTTTTTGCCCGAGTTGCGAATGCTGTTAACGTAAGGCGCCTGCTTGTCATCAAGCTGGCTGTAACTCAACAATTCAGCCATGCCGAGAATACCATTGAGCGGTGTTCTGATCTCGTGACTCATATTGGCCAAAAACTGCGATTTGGCCACGTTAGCACTTTCTGCCGCCTCTTTTGCCTTAACCAACTCGGTGATCATAAGCTCTAATTCATTGTTGGCCTTGTTGAGTGACTCGGTGCGTTGTTCAACTTTCTCTTCAAGCTGAACACTGTGTTTTTGCAGCTCAGACGTCCAATGTTGTGCCCTTGCCAGCAGCTGATTGAGGTTATTTTGTAACGACCCCACCTCATCTTCACTAGTGACCTCCACCTTGAGTGAATAATCTTGCAGACTAATCACTTTTTCGATAAACCCAGAAATCGCGATGATCGGTTTAGTGACCGATATCGTCAGCTTTCTCGACACAATATAGGCAAACAACACCACAAAAATAAAGACCACCGATGACACCACAATCTCTTGACGGATCAGCTTGTTGGACAGTTCGTCGGTAGTGCCAATGATAAGATAACCCAACACCTCCTTTTCGACGATAAGCTCGCTCTGCACATAGCGTACACCGCTGGCGGTTGTGCCGTTGCCCACATTACCAAGGGGGCCTCGGATCAATTTTCGCATTTCCATGTCATAACGTTCATCCCGGGCATGGCTGGCAAACTCCTGCCCATCTTTATCAAGCAATACGGCAAAAGATATCATCGGGTTGTTTTGCATATTCGACAACAATTCTTGGGCCGACGAATTGTGATTAAACAACAATGAGGCCTGCAGGTTTTCGTCCACCGCTGCGGCCAGCGATTCGACACTGCTCACTTCAATGCCACGGAATATAAGCACATTTTTGATTAAATTGACGATAGTGGCCGCCGACAAAGCCAGCGTGCAGGACAGTACGATAAAAGCCAGGGTTTTGCTTTTGACCGATCTAAAATGAAACATACATAACCTCCTAATCCGACAGCCTTAATAATGAGGGATGGACTTTCAATACCATATCATTGAGCAGGGACTTGTTTAACTTGAATCGCAATTTCTTACCTTTTTGGGTAAACTTCAACAAACCACCCATGCGCAAAAACGCGCGGTGATCGCCAATCGTCAAGATCGGCAGGGATTCGAGTTTTGAAAAAATAAACGACAGTTGTGCCAAGGTAATACTCTTTGAAAAATAAATCGCACTGCAACGGCGTAGCTCGTCGATATCAGGAATTTGTTCATAATGTCTGGCCACCGTAATGTAACCCGTTTTTTGATCAAGACCGGTGCCCTGCTCTAGCGAAACAAACGGGCTTTTGCCAACAACACAAATGCTGACCACAGGATTAATTTTGGCTTGGGGCCAAGTAATGTAACGGACGATGTACATAATGTACGACCAGCGCAAGTCTTTAACCTTCGGTTTCGCCACGCCAGCGAAGGGTCCGGTGATCAACACCAAACACAAAGTCAGGGTGATGGACTTACGTAACCAGACCA
>JABSOG010000562.1 GCA_013216025.1 Algicola sp.
GACGATGGTAGCCATGTTGACGTTGGCGACCACCGCTATTGTGCCAATCAAAATATTCGGCTTTATGTCAGCACTGGGGGTAGGGCTGGCCTTTGTACTGACCATTTACATGTTGCCCCTGATGTTGGATATTTGGGCACCGAAACCGATTGACAAAAGTCGTCGATTCTCTCGTTTTATTCCTGATTTTTCGACCTTTATCAGTGGTTTGCTCGACAAAGTGCTGCCGATAGTCGAAAAAAGTCCACGGACTGTGGTGGTGGTGTTTTTAAGCTTCTTTGCTTTGTTTATATACGGTGCGACCCAGACCCGGGTTGAATCAGATCCGATTGGCCAGTTCCCTGAATCTTCGCCTGTCAGGCAAAGTGTGGCGGTGGTCGACAAGCACATGATGGGCACCCAGAGTTTAGAGATTTATTTGGATCTTGGCGAAGAAAATGCGTTTCAAGACCCGTTTGTGTTGAACATTCTGGACAAGCTGCAACAAGACATAGAACACAAATATGGCGACTTGGTGGTCAGAACAACCTCTTTGGCAGAAGTGGTGAAAGACACTTACCAAACATTGAACGAGGGCAGGGCCGACATGTACATTATTCCGGCTAGCCAAAAGCTGGTATCGCAAACGCTGTTTATGTTTAACAACTCTAACCCTGAATTCCGCGCCAAGGTGGTATCAGACAACTATAACAAATCTCATATCAGCATTCGTTTTCACAATGCCACCTCTAGTGAATACGTAAAAGTGTTCGCCAAATTGCAAGCCGATGCCGATGCTGCGGTGGCCGAGTTGAGCACCCGTTACCCCAATACCAAAGTGTCGATTACTGGCATGTTGACGCTGATGATGCAGGGCATCGAATATTTGACCCATGCCCAGTTAGAAAGCTTCGCGCTGGCATTGGTGTTTATCAGCATCATCTTGTTGGTGGTATTTGGTTCGCTCAGAGCCGGTTCGATTGCCATCATTCCCAACCTAATTCCAGCAACGTTGGCCTTTGGTTTATTGGGGCTGTTTGATATACCACTGGACTTTAACACCATGATGATTGCCCCAGTGGTGATTGGCATTGCCGTAGATGACACGGTGCATTTTATCACCCGCTACCGTACCGAGGTGTTGATTGATTCAGACATCAAGCGGGCGCTTAGAACCACCATCAAAGAAGGCGGTCATGCCATTGTGTTTACCGCTTTGATTTTGGGTTTGGGTTTTGGCGTTTTTGCCTTGTCATCTAGCGTAGGCACGTCCAACGTTGGCACTTTCGGCTCATTGGCGATTTTTGCCGGGTTATTGAACGACCTGTTTTTGCTGCCAGCGCTGATATTGATTTTCCAGGTCAAGTTTGACAAACAAAAAGTTGAACCCGATGAAGACGACCAAACGACCTTATTAACTGATCCGATGCCACAGGAGGCATAATGAACACCCTTAATATCAAACTGCTGGTATTGGCCAGCGCCGCGTTGTTGTCATTTTCATCTTTGTTTTCGCCTCAGGTGCTGGCGGCTCAAGCTCAGACAGCTGATGAGATCATGAAAAAGGTCGACCAACAAGTACGTAGAACCTGGAATACCCAAGTGGCGATGATCAAACTGACCACTTGCAAATATGCGGTAAAAAAAGGCCGGATGCGTTGTGTCGAAAAGCCTCGTGGTGTGGTTTTTGAGAATATTCTCAAGCGTGAAGACCGCGACAAAAACAACGTGAAATCGCTAGCGATCATTCAAGAGCCTATCAGTGACAAAGGCATCGGTTTGTTGACCTACGAATATGATGAACGCGGTAAAGACTCCGACAATTGGATTTACTTCTCTGAGTTCGGCAAGGTCAAACGATTGATCTCTAGTGACGAAGGCAGTGGCAGTTTCTTTGGTTCAGAGTTTTCGGTCGACAGTACTGAAAACCCAGAAGCCCGCAAGCTCTATAACTACAGCTACAAACTGCTAGAAGAAACCACTTTCGAAAAACGTCCGGTATGGAAGATTGAGTTCACCTTGAGCGCAGAAAAACGCCGCAAAACCAAGTATGAGAAATTGGTGGTGTGGATTGATAAGGAAAAATATACCGCAGTTAAAGAAGACCTGTATCGTAACGGCAAAGTGCTTAAGCAGCGGGTGCAAAGGAATATTCAGCACATTGATGGTGTGTGGGTTGCGCGAAACGTCACCATGAATAACTTTGCCACCAAACGGGTGTCACGCATGGTGGTGACTTCTACCGCTTATCATATGGATATTGCTGACGCTTTTCTTACCCAGCGAGCCTTGACAGACTTTGCCTTTCGCGAGCGGAATCTGGGTAACTTGAGTATTCACCTGAAATAAAGCACTTAATAGAGCACTGAATGTATAAATCAGAGAAATTTTGGGATCGGGCGGCAAAAAAAGCTGACAAGGGTTTTAACCAACTGGATGAGTCCTATAGCAAGCTGGTTGAAGTCATTGGCAAGTATCTGAACAGCACTGATATTGTCATGGATTTTGCCTGCGGCACCGGCAAAATAACGCTGGCGATTGCAGGTTCGGTAAAGACGGTTCAAGCGATTGATATTTCGGCTAAAATGCTCGATGTAGCCAAAAATAAAGCGGCACAGCGCAATATCACCAATATTGAATTTGTGCAGTCGAACCTGTTTGACCCGCAGCATAAACCGGCATCACTGGACGTCATTATCGCCAGTGGTGTTTTGCATTTGCTGGAGGACAGTGAGCAGGTGATGGATAAAATTGATCAATTGTTAAAACCCGGCGGCCTGTTTATTTCGGCCACGGGTTGCTTGGGCGAGAAAACAACAGCGCTGAGTTTTATTGCCCGGCTGTTAACCAAAATCAAGCTGTTGCCTTATATTCGTTTTTTCACCATTGCCGATTTGAAGGCGCTGATCACCAAAGCGGATTTTCAAATCGTAGAACGCCAGCTGTTGGACGCTAAAGTGACCAATTATCTGGTTGTCGCAAAAAAAAGAGCAAAAAACAGACCATGAAGTGGCTTATATTATTTATCGCGGTTTGCAGTTGCTTCGCTGTTGCCCAGCAGGATGCTCAAGCAACCCCGGTACAGGCTGAAGCCGATTTCGACTTTGAATTTGATTTTGAACAGGAGATTGCTGACGAGTCGCAAACGCTGCAACAAGCTCAAGATGCCGGATTTATCGAGGCACTGCTTGAACCGGCGCGGTTTACCGTCAAACATGAGCTGTCTAATAAATACAAGTCGCCCAAAGGCATCGTCAATAACCGCTCTTCATTGCAGTTCGAATATGACAAGTTCTTTTTGAACAACTTTTATCTGCGTTTTGACGGCAAGTTGTCGGCTTATTGGCAAGATGACCACAGGGCCAAGGGTGAAGGCAAATCATTGCTGGTTAAGAGCAATACCCGCGAAGCGTTTTTGCAGGGCAGTTTTGGCCAAACCAGCATCAAGATTGGCCGTCAGACTTTGATTTGGGGGGTATCCGACGGTGGTGCGATCACCGATGTGATCAGCCCACGCAACTTATCAGAGATTTTTTTGGTCGCGCTTGAAGAGTCGCGCATTGGCCAAAACCTGATCAATATTGACCAGTTCACAGACTTCGGTGACTTTAGCGCGTTTTATGTGCCAAAGGCCAAGTTCAACGACTATGCCAGAGTGGGCACGGCCTATTATTTTGATCCGTTTAACGGCCAAGCGCTGTATCAGGATGACAATAGTGGCAAAAGTGATGACGAATATGGCCTGAGGTGGAAAAGATCCTTCGGCAAAAGTGACATCAGCCTGATGGCGGCCAGTTTGATAGACAACAACTATGCACTGCGTCAAGACGGCTTCATAGATGATGGCCGATTGCTGCTTACCCGCACCAAGCAGCGTTACAAAATGGCCGGATTGACCTTTAACTATGTGTTGGGCAAATACCTGTTCACTGGCGAAATTGCCAACAAGACCAACAAAGCCTTTAACAATGGCGCGTTTGACCTGCTAGAAAAGGACCAGATGGACATCTCGATTGGTGTACAGTATGCGTTTGGCAACAACGATATGCTCAGTGTTGAAGTGATAAACAATCATATTGCCGGGCATGACGCAGCTATCGTTGGCTTTGAACAGGACGCCCATTCATTGGTTTTTAGCTGGCTGGGTTTTTTCCTCTTTGTTGATCTTTCTGTCAACTGGATGACAGTGTACAGCGAACCTCACACCAGTTATCTACACTCAATACGCACATCGTATAAGTACAATGATGATGTGCAGCTGAATTTTGACGCCCATTATGTCGATACCAAGGACCCCGAAAGTGGTCTGTACTCCTACCGTGACCAAGCTCAGGTTGTGTTTAAAGTTCAATACCAGTTCTAATCAAAGCCCGCCTTTTGTAACCTCTTTGTGGAGTATCAGGATGACCGACATCTGGAGGTTGGGGTCAAGCCTCGTTTTCCTGATCCACTACCAATGGTCAACGTTGGGCGGGTTCGCTGTTGTGAAAAGTGGCGACGTATTTCTGTCAAAATTCAACGAGTTCTACTTTACGAGCGGTCACAGAATGTTTCAACCATTAACATTATCGTTCGGTCAGCTGTGTGACAAATCAGCTTGGGCAGCGAAAACGAAAAGACAAACATTTTGAGTTAAAGCTACGATAAGCTAAACATTTTGATTTCCCGATCGGCCGAAGCGATGGTTTCTTTGCGATGAGCGATTATTACCCGGGTCATGTTCAATCGTTTTATCGATTGATTGATATCAGCTTCAAGCTTGGTATCGAGATGGCTGGTGGCTTCATCCATAAATAATATCTTCGGTTTTTGATACAAAGCCCGGGCCAGCAGTAATCGCTGTTTCTGACCGCCCGACAAACTGGAACCCATATCACCGATTAAGCTGTCATAACCCATTGGCATCTTGATAATATCTTCATGGATGGAGGCACGTCCGGCGCATTGGGCGACCAACTCCATGTCGATAGGGATTGCAAAAAAGGCAATATTGTCGGCCACGGAACCGGACAATAACTGGTCATTTTGCATCACCGCAGCAATTTGCTGGCGATATTGACGATTGCCCAATTGCTCCATCGGCAAGCCATCGAGTAAAACTTCACCACTGTCCGGTTTGTTTAATCCCAGCATCAATTTTAACAGGGTCGATTTACCACAACCGGACGGACCTGTTATGGCAACCGATTCTCCGGCTTTGATCTCCAGGCTAAAATTGCTGAGCACCTCTGGTGTTGCATCACTGTATCTAAATGAAATATTGTTAACGGAAATTGAGCCCGCGAGATCATGCTTTTTAATCCCCTGTGTATCTATCCGTTCTTTTTTGGTCAATGCGATATCGGCCAATCGTTCGAAGTGCAATCCGAGCATTTTAAACTCGATGATTTTCTCAATCAAATTGGCGGTTTTCTCCATAAACTGGTTTTTATAAGAGATAAAGGCAAACAGCATACCGGTACTGAAACCGCCGTCGATCACCAGTGAGGCCGCCAGAAATATGACCACTATATTTTCCGTGCCAAACAGCAATCGATTGATACCGGCATAGGTTATCTTGTAGTGGCCAAGACGAATACTCTGATTGATGGCATTGGCATAGCGGTTTTGCCACTGTCCTTCGCGTTTCACCTCTGAACCGAATAACTTGATGGTTTGTATCGCTCTGACAGTCTCCATAAAATTACTGTTTTCTTCGGCCCTGGCGATAATTTCCTGTTCGGTAATATTTCTGAAAGGGCGATACATGGCGATGCGGATCAAGGCATATAATGCCACCGCGACCAATACCACGGCTGAAA
>JABSOG010000563.1 GCA_013216025.1 Algicola sp.
CGTCGGGTCTGACCAGTATCACTGGCGGACTGCCGCTGCGCCTAAAAAACAACAAAGTGATCTCTTTGACTTCATGGTCGATGCGAAAGCGGTTGTCGAACAAAGGCAGTTGGTTGTTTTCGATGACATTAATGCCATCAGTTCGCGAGTCAGGCGCCACATCATTTACCGCCCCCAAGGCTGCCCATGACAACGGTGCACACAACAGTATAAAAGCTGTTGTCATCCAACTAAGATATTGCCCGCCCTGCCCTGCTAGTTTCGCCATATAACACTGCCACCTTTTTTATCGACCAAATCGAGTCTTTGTTCATGCTCTGTTAGTTCATCGGCACTGGCAGCAATAACCTTAAGTCTTTGTCTGTCTGTTGATAATCGACGTATACCGGTGTCGCCAGATGAGCCGTCGCCGCTTGATAGGTTAAACTTGATTTGCCCGCCCGACATCAACAGGTAAACATCGGCTAATATCTCGGCATCGAGCAATGCCCCGTGCAGTTCACGGTGCGCGTTGTTTATGCCATATTTTTTACACAACGAATCCAACGTTGCCCGTTGGCCCGGATGCTTTTTACGTGCCATCGCCAGCGTATCTAGGATGGCGCAATACTGCGCAGTACCCGCCCAGTTTCTATCGAGTAAGCGAAATTCGTGATCCATAAAGCCGATATCAAATGCCGAGTTATGGATCACCAACTCAGCGCCGTTGATGTAGTCAAAAAATTCCTGACTAATCTCGCGATACTTGGGTTTGTCTCTCAAAAAATCGTTGGTGATACCGTGAACATCAATGGCCTCTTGTTCTACGATACGCTCAGGGTTGACATAGACGTGATAGTTATTGCCGGTAAATCGGCGGTTGATGAGTTCTACGCAGCCAATTTCGATGATCCGATGGCCTTGTTTGGGGTCGATGCCGGTGGTTTCTGTATCCAGCACTACTTGCCTTTTTTCCATTATTTATTTTTCCAATTGATAGCCGGATTTTTCCCAGCTTAACATGCCGCCGGCTACCGAATAGACGGTTTTAAACCCCATTTTCTGCATAGATTCAGCCGCTAAAGCCGAACGGCCACCACTACGGCAAATTAGGTAAATATCTTTGCTTGCCAACGTTTCAAGCGGTTCGGCAGTGCCAATAACCATCGGGTGATTGCACAGTTGCGTTTCGAGCACGCCACGAGGTATGTTAACTGAACCCGGCACACGGCCTTGTGCAAACTCGCCCGGCTCTCTTACGTCGATGATACATGCGGTTTGCACCGGCACACCGCTCAGTGTTTCAACGTCAATTTCTTTGATGTTTAGGCGACACTGGTTGAGTAATTCTACGGGAGAAAGGATCATGGATTACAGCTACCTTAATTGCTAAAAAACTATATCTTGTTTAGTCAAACTAGGTTATTTTAATTCGCGCCAGCACACAAGTTTATTCGGGAGTTTTCGTGAAACCTAGTATTAAGACATTTTATCATACCCCCTCTTCAACCATGACGTATGTGGTATCAGATCCTGCCACCAAAACAGCCGCCATTATTGATCCGGTCTATGATTTTGACCTGCCCTCGGGTCAGGTGTCGGTATCGTCAAGCAATGAAGTCATTGATTACGTTAATGAACAGTCATTAGATGTACAGTGGATACTTGAAACCCACGCCCACGCCGACCATCTCAGTTCTGCACAATATTTAAAACAACACCTCGGTGGTACGGTGGCCATTGGTAAAGGCATTACAGGTGTGCAAAAAACCTTTAAACAGGTGTTAAATTTACCAACATTTACCACTGATGGTTCACAATTCGATCAACTGCTGGTCGGCGGCGACCGATTGCCACTAGGCGATTTGGCGATAAAGGTATTGGCCACCCCAGGACACACCGACGACAGCGTAACTTATGTTATTGGCAAAAATGCCTTTATTGGAGACACTTTATTTATGCCAGACTCAGGCACTGCACGCTGCGATTTCCCCGGCGGTGATGCGGCTTTGTTGTTTGATTCGATTGGCAAAATATTTGCACTGGGTGATGAAGTCGATTTGTGGATCTGCCACGATTATCAACCCGGCGGCCGGGCGCTGAAGTTTAAAACCACGGTAGCCAAACAAAAAGCCGACAACATCCATTTGGCCAATGACGTCGACAAAACCAAATTTGTTAGTACCAGAGAAGAACGTGACGCCACACTTGCCGTACCAAAACTGTTATATCCGGCAGTTCAAGTCAATATCTGCGCAGGTCACCTGCCGGAACCAGAAGTCAACGACCAAGCGTTTGTTAAAATCCCACTGTCTCTAATTCAGTAAATTCTCGTCTAGATGCGTTTTAGATTGCTGTTTTAAGGCAGTTTTAATGGTGGCCGGATTAAACTGAGGTTTGGTCCGCCACTTGGGTTTTATCGGGCTCAGTGGTAATTCACGTTTTCTGGCGACCAGTACATACACAGTGCCAAACCGATGCAAATACCGTTCACAAAACTTTTGCCAAACGCCATACCTACTGAGCGTATTCTTGCGGGTCAGTGACGAAAAAATCATCCGCTTTTCTTCAAGCACTTCAAATCCCAGTAAATGCAACCAGTCTGTTATTCGCGCCGAGGTAAAAAACCGACCGGACCAGGGAAACTTGTCTGAACGAAAATACATCAGTTTGGCCAATCCACAAAAGCTGTAAGGATTAAAGCCGGTGATCACCAAATGCCCATCAGGAATAAGCACCCGATCCGCTTCCCTTATCAGGTGATGAGGATCAGGACAGAATTCTAAACAATGGCTCAACACGGTAACGTCTACCGAGTGCTGACCAAAGGGTAATTCGTCTATATCAGCCGTCACGCCAGCCAGTGGCGACGCTTCGGCAACCCCAACCTGATGGTTGATTTGGCAAGACGAAGCATCGAGCGCACAACTTAAGTTGCCTATCTTGAGCAGGTGATAACCAAAAAACCGGGGCCACCAATGCATCAGATGTTCGTCGATTTTGTTTTTAATGGCTTGGCCATGGGCAATGTCTTGCCAGCCTAAAGGCGGTGCCTGATGTTGGTAACGTAACGCGGGTTTCATCAATTAGGATTTTGTCTGTTTACTCTGATGCTTTAACCATACGAGGGAATGCCTGCGGGATCAAGTCTATCCATTAACTTGGCTATTAATCAAGAAACTGTATTCAAGCCTTTATATTCGGGCACCATCACGGTAGTATCTGGCCTTTGTGATTTTTAAATTGGGATATGGGCAGTATGGGTTTGAGCAAAATGCGGTATTTGGTGGTGGCTTCGAGTCTTGCGCTGCTGGGCGGTTGTCAGTCAACTTTGGATACCTTTGCGAGTAAAGAGGCTAATAGCGAGGCCACACAAAACCCTGCTCCAGTCGTTGTTGAACCTGAAAATATAGCTGAACCGATAAATATCGCCACTGCCCAAGATGTTTTTGAAGCGCTGACCAACCCCGCCCTACAAATCAGTCAACAAAATAAGGCACCCGACCCACAAGATGTAGAACCCGAGCAGGTAGTACACACCGACCTGTGGAAACGCATACAAAGCCAGTTATCCCTTCATATACCGCAAAACCGCAAAGTCATCGCCCAGCGTAACTATTATGCCAAACACCAGTCTTATCTTAACCGTATCAGCAAACGCGCAAGACCATTTTTGCACTTTATTGTCGAAGAAATTGAAAAACGCAACATGCCCATGGAGCTGGCGCTATTGCCCATTGTCGAAAGTGCGTTCGACCCATTCGCCTACTCACATGGCCGAGCTTCGGGCATGTGGCAATTTATTCCCGGCACGGCCAAGCGTTTTGGTTTAAAGCACAACTGGTGGTACGACGGTCGTCGTGACGTAATTGAATCGACCCGCGCAGCACTCGATTATTTGTCGTTCTTACACAAAACCTTCGACGGTGACTGGCTCGTTGCCATCGCGGCATACAACTCAGGCGAAGGCCGGGTGTCAAGACGCATTAAACGCAACAAGCGCAAGAATTTGCCCACTGACTTTTGGTCATTAGACTTGCCAAAAGAAACCGCCGCTTACGTGCCCAAGCTTTTGGCTTTGGCCGATTTGCTCAAACGCCCCGAAGCCTTTAATCTGGTGTGGAAGACTATTCCGAACGAGCCACAAATAGCCGTTGTTGATGCCAAAAGCCAAATGGACATCGCCCTTGCCGCCGAAATGGCAGACATTCCAGTCGGTGAATTACACGGCCTTAACCCAGGTTACAGCCAATGGGCGACCTCACCACAAGGTCCGCATACGTTCATTTTACCCATCGACAAAGCACCGATGTTTAAAGAGAAACTGGCAAAAACCCCCGCCAAGGCGCGTTTAAACTGGCAGCGTTACAAAATCAAATCTGGCGATAGTTTGAGTAGAATCGCCAAAAAGTTCAATACCACCTCAGACATCATCCAAGCGGTCAACAATCTTAAAGGCAATATGATACGCCAAGGCAAATTTTTGTTGATCCCGGTATCGGCCAAAGACATCAGTAAATACCGCTTATCAGAAGACCAGCGAATGGTTGCCAAACAAAACAAAAAAGCCGGTTCTTACAAAATCGATTACAAAGTGAAAAAAGGCGATACTTTATGGGACATCAGTCGCGATAAAAAAGTCAACATCCGCTCGTTGGCCAAATGGAATTCAATGGCACCAAAAGACCCCATCCACCCGGGTCAAACCCTAGTCATTTGGAAAAAGAACACCGTCAGTGCCTCGTCATCCAAGTCAAACAGCTCAACAGTGCCGGCCAAAGCGGCCATGCGTTCAATCACGTACAAAGTCCGCTCGGGTGATTCACTGGCCCGCATCGCAGGCAAGTTTAGTATCTTGATAAGAGATATTGTGAAGTGGAATAGTTTGAATAAGAAAAAGTATCTGCAGCCGGGGCAGAAGTTGAAGTTGTATGTGGATGTAACAAAGGTTTAACCGACCTCACATATTGAATAAACCTCAAATGGAGGATGGGGTGAGCCTGCGAGCCGAAGTTAGCGCTTGCGCGTAACCCATCGGTGAGCGTTGATTCACCGTCAGAGGTTTATTGCATACCACCAATTCACCGCCAGATCCTTCGATGGGTTACGGCTCGTACCTCGCCTAACCCATCCTACACTGAAGCCAATTAAAAGTGATTCTACTCCACTCCCAAAATCACCCCCCTGCCCCCCCTTGAATCCGAATCCCCCCACAAACAAACCGCAACTCCCCCTTGCGCCGTTCGATCAACGACGGCAATGACTTAAAATCAGGCAAGGTTTTCACCAGTTGCTTTCTAAACCGATAAATCTGCATATTGATGTGAATTTCGTCCAGTCGCAGCATTTTCACCAAGGCTTCCTTTTCCACCCAGCCGCATTCCAACGGCGAAAACCCCGCTTCTTGGTCTTTCAAATAACGCCTTGCCAACAGCAATAACAGGTAGTGATGACTTCTTTCACCCATATCAAATTCCTGCTCATTCAAACTCAACGTCAAGGCTACATGTTCTTCGTTTTGGCTGGCAATAAAATCAGCACAAATTAAATAACCCGATCCGCTGTTGGTGATTAAAAGCTCCGTTTTGGCACTGTTGGTTGCTTCAACAAAACGCCAGATTAATCCATCAACGCCAACATCATCACCATCAGACAACGGCTTCGTGCCCGCTTCACTTTCACAAAACCAGCCGCCTTCAACCGACGAATACAGCGCGATACGTGGGGACTCCTCATTAGGCAAAACCACAATATCGTCTAACACCATAAACGGTGTACCCGCCGTCTTGGCACCAAC
>JABSOG010000564.1 GCA_013216025.1 Algicola sp.
TGACCAATATGTGAGATTATGCTTGAAGGCTTTCCTTAATTTCTGCCACCACACCGCTCATCCAGTCCTCGGCAGCGGCCAAATTGTAAACACTGCTGCTGTCAGACTCCGTACCGCTTTTATTTAGAAGACCATCCACGTGGGTTTTGTCCACAGCATTGAGGGTAACGGTAAAAGAGGTGGCATCTACAATGTCTACATCAGTGGTGTTGGCCAAAGAATAACTTGCTCCACCTTCACCAGTAATGGTCAATAATGACGTATCGACGTCATTATCGGTGCCTGCCAGAGCGATAAAGTCACTGCCAGTCACCACCAAAACGCCTGTTGTTGCATCAAATGTAGCCGCGGTAATTGCCGGGGTATTGCTCACCGTTAAATCAAACGATGGCAAGCTGGCAGTTAAAATACTATCAGAGACAGTGATCACAATACCGGTAGTAATACCCACATCATCAATACCAGGAGTGCCACTTAATTGGCCAGTGGTTGATTCAAAAGTGGCCCAGCCCGGTTTGTTGGTGATACTAAAGGTTAAAATATCACCGTTATCGGTATCCAAGGCGCTGGGCAAAAAGTCATAAAGAAGATTTTGTTGCAGCACGGTTGCTGATATACCTGAAATAGTGGGGGCACTATTTGGCTGAACTATATTGAGCGTTACAGTCACCGTCTCGGAATATGTCTCACCATCGGTTATACGATACGTGAATAGATCACTGTCAAAACTAACGGACCCCATATTAAGACTAAGATAAGTAAAAGAGCCATCAGAATTTAAATGTAACGCACCATGAAGAGTATGCTCCACAATTGTGGCATATAACACACCAGCACCAGAATCATTCTTTAGTACACCATTGGCACTATTAATTGAATAAATTGAGGTGTTTTCAGGAACCAAATAACTATCAGCAACCGCCGCAGGGGCAATATATTCCGGTGGCATCGGATCATCTGGTAATGGCGAGTCTCCCGGTAAAATTGTCACAGTAACAGTCGTAGGAAAGGATGCATTATTACCATCGGTAGCTGTATAGTTAAACACAACCTCACTGGTAGAAGTGCTAAATGGCACCACATAAAACGAACCATCAGCGTTCAATACAACAACATCCAAAGAAAAACCAGTATCAACCAAGCTAGCAGTTAACGGACCAGTGCCTGAGTCATTGCTCAAAACCCCCTGGGCGGCATTAAATTTGATCACATTCCCTTGGTAACCTGTATAACTATCACTTACGCCCTGAGGCGCAATATACGGCAGACTAACCGTAAAAGTCACAGTAACAACGGTAGAATAATTCGCTCCGTCAAAGGCTTTATAACTGAAGCTATCTGTTGTTGTGTCACTGCCGTCATGAGTGTAAGTAAAGGCACCGTCAGAGCCTAAAGAGAGAACCCCATGCGCAACATTATTGACCAGCTGAGCCGTTAGTGGTGAACCTTCAGGGTCGCTGTCATTATTCAATACACCAGTCCCAGCATCAATTGTTATCAAAGCACCTGACTCGACACTGTAATTGTCGGCAACAACGCTCGGCGCCATATTTGGCTGTGGCGGGAAACCCAATTCAACGATCACAGTGGCCGTTCCCACAGCAGTAGCACCATTAGCATCAGTAACGGTATAAGTGAACGTTTCCCAATACCCTATAAAAGGTTCCCACATTGGGTCGCTATAATCAGGTATATAGTTATATTCAAAAGAACCATTGCTATTAAGCGTTATCGATCCCGTTTCAGGTCCTTGTAATATCGCAACAGTTAATGGACCATCACCGGTATCATTGATTAATAGACCATAAGAGACAGGCACCGAAACCGGCAACATTAAATCATAGAAAGTAAAAATCTCATTGACGACCTCAAGAACCGGCCCTTGGCTGTCAACCAAAATCGCCGCACTGCTGGCAAAACTGATATTGGTTAAATCAGCCCCGCTACCATCACCATCGGTATCGACTATAGTGCCGCCATTGAGCGCAATGGTATTGGTCACTCTAATACCATCACTGTCATTGAGGCCATTTTCGATGGTATAACGAAAAGTCATAGTATTGGCTGGCGCAGCACTGACATAAGTGGCTGTTTTACTGACACCACCAATTTCTAACGCGATGCTCGGAATGCCAGTAACGGTCACCGATTCATCGAAAGAAACCACAAAATCGAGCGCAGCCCCGAGGTTATAATTACCATCGGTCGGCAATGCAACTGAACTGATATCGGCAATATCATTGATGCTCACATTAACAGCCAGCGTATCACTACCTCCATTGCCGTCATCGACAACAACACTGAAACTGTCCTCACCATTGGCATCAATATTGGGCGTATAAGTATAAACACCAGAGGGTAAATGCCCACCATTGGCCTCGGAATCAGAGGTACCACTGATAGTCACCACACCTTTATTCGGCGTAATGCTGCCCAATGTCCAGCTCAGGGTATTGCCAATATCGCCGTCTGTCACTGCCATACCACTGTTACCGTCGGTAATACTTACGGCAGCGGCATCTTCGTCTAGAGCCAAGGTAATGGTATTGTCGGCATCATCAAATAATGGCCGGTGGCCTGTGCTACAGCTCGTCCCCGCAGAACCATGGTAAACATAGGCCGCACCTTCATTAGTGTTACCATTGCTCCCCAAATGGGCACCAGACATAACATCAGCATAACCATCATTGTTAACATCGCCAGCTCCCGCCACGCTGATGCCGTACTCAGACCCGCTCTGGCCACCCAGCTTCACCCAATCCCAATTAACACTGAATCCAGTACTGCAACCCTCAAAAACCACAACTGCGCCCTGGCCACCGCTCCACTTACTAAGCCCGACAATGACATCAGCATAACCGTCTTTATTGACATCCCCGACCCCCGCGACACTACCACCAAACTCGTCGCCCAGATTTTTACCTTCCCAATAACTCGTGGCCGTACTGCTCAACCCACTGCTGCTGCCATGATAGACAAAAGCGGCCCCTGTTTTTGCACCATTAGCACCATTATGGTGACGCGCACCAACAACAACATCATCGTAACCATCAGCATTAATATCACCCGCCCCCGCCACACTGTAACCAAATTGCGCAGCTGCCTGGGTACCTGCCAATGTACTAGTGGCTGTAGCACTTAGCCCGCTATCACTACCATGATAGACAAAAGCGGCACCCTCAGCGCTACTGCCATATGCCAATGCACCAACGACAACATCAACATAATTGTCGCCATTAACATCCCCCGCCCCTGCTACGCTAAAGCCCAATTGGTCACCCGCCTGTTCGCCATGCCATTGGTGATCAACCGTGGTGTCGACACCCGCAGCGCTGCCATAATAGATCGACGCAATACCGCTATTATCACCAACACCATCGTAATAGGGCAACCCAACAATGACATCGTCATAATTGTCACCATTGACATCTCCAACGCCAGCGACGCGAATACCAAATTCAACATTGGCCTGATCGTTTTGTAATTGGCTGGTTGCAGTGGTACTTATACCGGTATTACTACCGTGATAAATAAACGCCGCGCCTTGTCCCGGGCCATCAATGTATAGACTGGCACCAACAATAACATCGGCATAACCATCGTTGTTGACATCGCCTGCACCATTGACGGAATCACCGAACCTCGATCCCCCCTGGTCGCTTTCCAATTGACTGACAATGACGGTACTGATACCAGAGGCACTGCCATGATAAACAAAAGCCGCGCCTTCATCATTCGGTCCATTATCATAAAAAGGCGCACCAACAATCACATCATCATAGTTATCGTTATTAACATCACCTGCGCCTGCAACGCTAAAACCAAGTTTGGCATTGTCCTGGCCACCTTCCACAGTGGTAACTGGTGCGTTGATCACCAAACTGGCGATCACCAGCGGGTAACGAGCTGAGGCATCATTAATTTGCAGCTGAATTTGCCCTCCAGACAGCCGTACCATTTGGCTTGCCAATCGTTGCTGTCTGGCATCCACTACCACCAGCTTTTGAGCATCAATTTGGCGGCCATCAGCGAGTCTCACCTTGATATCGTCACCATTTTGCTGCACTGTGCCGACAGGGACATTAATGTTCAACTGTAGCCGGCCCTGACCAGGTAGACGCTGATGCACGTTAAAACCATGTTCCAGCCCTTTATAACTGTTGATATACCATTCTTCTATACCATCATTGTGTGTCAGTGTGACCTGATTGTCTTGATGAGAGATGTCGCGGGCGCTATGGTCGACAACAGCAGCCACAGCACGATTCGATACCCCTTCACGAGACAATCCCCCATAGCGCAATGCCAGTAACGGAACCGAATTGGAAACGCGGCGCGATTCGACAACAAGACCCTCAGTACTGAAATAACTGCGTAAATCAAGCTGCCGATTGGGTGCCTGTAGCCCCTTATCAGTACGAGAAACAAAATACTCCTGTTCACTAAGCTGCTTTTGCACCGTCGCCATCCAGTGGGGCGAAGTACCTTCGGGACTTTCGCCATTGTCAGCCCCAGGCTGGGCCACAATTTTACTCAAACCGGGTGGTGGTATAAGTTTCGCCTTTTGCTCAGTACCAGAGTGGCCTTTGGCACTAAAAAAAATCAGCACAGAAATGGCCATAGCCAACAGGATTTTCATGTTGTTACCTCGTTTTGAATCGTAATAATGGTGATGGGATTAAAAAATATTTGGGGTACGTAAAGAGTTCAACCAAAGCTCCGCCACATCAGCCACGTGGGTCGCAGCTAAAGGATGGATTTTAGGTTGATTTTTGTTTGTGCTGTCAGCCGCATAAGCCAACTATTGAGTTTTCAATCTTTAAATTTGATTGAGGGACGTAATGTAAGCCAATGTCGTATTGGCTACTTTTGAATTCGTCTAATAAACAGCTGATTACGTCTTTGATTAACGGCTTTGGTCATGCAGCCTCAAATGACTGCATCCATTTTAAACTTTTAACCTTGCCTTGGCTTTCGCCGCCTCAAGAGGGGTAATTAACGCCTTGAGCTGTTGACGTAGTTCGCTGTAATCCTGTTTTAACAACAATAGAAAATCTTGCATCTTTTGATATTTAACCGGGCGGTTATCATCTGTGGGCTTTTCTTCGTCAATCCATGCGACATAATTTTTCAGCAGTTTCATTTCTTTGCCATGGCTATACCTTATAGCAAATCGCTGCTCTATTTCTTCATCCAGCAGCCCGAAAGCCTTTTTGCAGCTTTTTAGCGTTTTTAATAGATTCAATTGCAATCCCAGCGACACCAGGTTTATCGCTGGTGTTTTGCCTTCCAGATTGTTGTATTCATCACTTTGCAGCAATAGTTCGAGTGCAAAATCAATCGCGCCACAATCCGCTTTCTCTTGCAGGTTTTTCTCCCGCAACAAGCCATTGGTTTCGATATGAAAATGGCCATCAATATTATCGTAGTACTGGCTTAATTGGACAATGGGTAAATCACTGTGCACCAATAACATAGTACTGGCATCAAATTCTGTATAAACAGTTTCAGGTTGCAGCCCTTGCGTATCATTTTTATGATCTGTAATGACTTGGTGGGTTTGTTTGTTCAGTATGATGTATATCATCAAAAGTTTTCCTTGAAGTTGTTGGTAATTATTAAGCGATTTTTCTAATCAAAACTTGACCGTGGTTGCTATTAACGCCAGACCCATTTTCTTGATTAATACCATTGTTGCAGGATCCGCCGCCGCCGCCACTGGCGGGAATATTGCCCCAATGTTCACCGCCACCGCCACCGCCACCAGAGAA
>JABSOG010000565.1 GCA_013216025.1 Algicola sp.
CGCCAATACGGCGCGTATCAACAACTACCTTATTTAGTGGAATGGCCAACACTTCGGCCACCAACTTTTGCACTTCACTGGGGTGCTGAGACGATGAATACACCACCATGCCGCCATCTTCAGTTGGCTCGGCGGTAGAGACTTGTCCTTCGAGATAAAAATGTTCTTGCCCGCCAACGTACATTTCGCCAGACAACTTATTGCCAGCATTGGCGATTGCAGCGTCAGAATCGCCACGTTTCATAGTAAAAGGTGGGCGAACAAAATTCTGTTTGGCCAAGGCATCTTTAACGCACAATACCGGCTCTAACTCTTCGTATTCAATCTTGGCTAACTTGACCGCTCTGCGCGCCAAATCGTAACTGGTTGCGGCAACCGCAAAAATCGGCTGACCAAGATATTCGACTTTGTCTTGCGCCAACACCGGGTCACCCGGGAAAACAGGACCAATATCGACATGACCGGGCACATCGTCAACAGTAATAACCGCAACTACGCCCTCGGCTGCCCTTACTTTTTTAAGATCAATGCTTTTGATATTCGCGTGAGCGTAAGCACTTTGGCCAACCGCAGCATGAAGCTGGCCGCGCAATTCTGGACGGTCGTCTATATATATAGCTTCGCCGCTGACATGTTTGTCGGCACTTTCGTGTTTTTTAGATTTACCAACACCGCCTAAACCCAGAGTATTTACATCTTGTTCTTTCACATCAGTCAATTTACGCATAATTGGCCACTCGCGTTTCGATGGTACGGTTTTGCAATTCGATAAAACATTTTTGCAGGAGGTTTTGCGCCACTTTCATCCGATAAGCATCAGAGGCACGTACATCAGACATCGGCTGAAAATCCTTAGTCAATGCCTTCTTCGCTTTGTCGACATTAGTTTGCGTCCAAGGTTTGCCCAATAGTGCCTTTTCGCAAGCCTTAGCCCGCTTGGGTATCGCCGCCATGCCACCAAAGGCAATACTCACCGATTTAACTTTTTTGCCATCAATTTCAATCAAAATAGACGCCAATACCGCCGAAATATCATCATCGATGCGTTTTGACACTTTATAGACTTTAAAGTGCTGACCGTCTTGCGCCTTGGGAATGCTAATGTCTTGAATAAACTCAGACTTTTTCAAGTCAGTGACTTTGTAATCTTTAAAGTAATCTTCAACCGCAATCTCTCGCGTCTTTTTACCTTTGCGTAAAGTCATAGTGGCGTTAAGTGCAATCATCGCCGGAGGCATATCGCCGATGGGTGATGCATTGCCAATATTGCCGCCGAGCGTGCCGGTGTTACGAATTTGGGTTGAGCCGATACGTTCAATCATTTGCGCTAAATCAGGATATTGCTCGCCTAATAAATGCGTAAATCGGCTATAAGTCACCGCCGCACCCAGCTTGATGTGCGTGTCTGTTTGCTCGATTTGATTTAGCTCGACAACATTGCCTAAGTAGACAAGTTGTTCAATGGTACTGAGGTTTTGAGTCACGCCCAAGGCCAAATCGGTGCCGCCAGCCAGTAAAGTCGACTTGGGATTATCGACCAAATGTTTTGCCAAATCGTCGATATTGGTTGGCGCATAAAACTGATGATTGTTGCCGCTGAGGTTGGCAGGTTGGTCAATTTGATTGAGTTGCTTGATGGTTTTTTTGGTGCTTTTGACAAACGAGTCTTTGGGCGTGTCTTTGGTAGAAGTCATCGCCGCATCGATAATCGAGCGGTAGCCAGTGCAGCGACACAGATTGCCCGCGAGCGCTTCAATCACCTCGGCTCGGTTCGGGCTGTCGTTATGCTTATGTAAAGCAAAGGCAGACATAACAAAACCCGGCGTACAGAACCCACATTGCGAGCCATGGTTATCAACCAAAGATTGCTGAACGGGGTGTAACTGGTCGCCATTTTTCAAATGTTCGACAGTTATAAGCTGCTTGCCATGCAAACTGCCGACAAAACCAATGCAGCTATTAACCGACTTATAACTGAGTTCGTCACCATTTGGCTCTGCCAATACCACAGTACAAGCACCGCAATCGCCAGAGGCGCAGCCTTCTTTGGTACCGGTAGCGTGTTGATGTTCGCGCAGATACTGCAATATGGTTAAATTAGGATCGAGATTGTCCAGCTCAACGAGTTGATCATTGTGCAAAAACCGGATTGTGTTGTTTGTCATTATGTATTTCCATTCAATGCCTGTCACCGGATGTGGCTGCTTATTTATGCGGCTTTTATTGGTTAAAAGAGCGCATGAAAGCAGGGCCATCCTTAAGAAAAGCATACTTTGGCCCAAAGGCAAGTGCAAAAACCTGGCCAGAAAGAGAATTTATGGTGGGGATTCTACCAGAGTTAAAACTTGACACAAGTGTCAGGTTTTGATTTTTTGATATGTGATTCCACCAGATTGGATTTTTAACCGGTAGGAACGAGCTCCAGCTCGCGATAAATGGCGCAGCCATTTTATAAGGTCGTCACAATCGGGTAGATTTTTTGGCTATGGCCAAAATCGCGAGCTGGAGCTCGCTCCTACCAAACAAACCCATAGCCCCCACCCTTCATTCGTGATTAAATATGGAACGCCAATATCAACCGCTACAAATACAGGAAACCGGACATGATCACCAAGTTGTGGGTAGAAGATAAAAATTGGAATGGTTACGTTGTTAAAGATGGTGATTATTTGAATTTGAAGAAGCTTAACTTTTTTATTGGAGCAAATAATTCTGGGAAGAGTCGGTTTGTTAGGCAGGTTTTTAATGATGAAGATGACAAACTAAATATTGTATTTAAAGAATCACAGTTCACAGAACTAAAGGAAGAAATTAAGGAAAATGCATATTATATTCAGGAAATATCTTCCCACAAGAGCGAGGGAATTCTAAAAGAATTGACTATTGATGAAGAGAAGTTTTTACAAAAATGTATAAATTTACCAAATACAATGGGTTTTACTAGAATTATTCTAGCAGGTGTTCCCGGGCTACGAATGACATACCTAAAACTAAAATCTAAAATAGAAGGCGGGCTTCACGCGCTTGCCGGTTCACCCACTTCTTTTTCCGATCTTCCGGACGATAAAGAAAAAGACATATCGCTTATTAGTTCTGACATTCCAAAATTACCACAACACTATTACTTCCCAATCCTCCGAGGTCTACGCCCAATAGAACCCAAAAACGATTCCTACAAATCCAGAACCATAAAAGACTATTTCGAAGAACAAAAGGAAGCGCCCAACATCGTAACCGGCTTCGAACTCTACGAATTACTCACCAAATCCCTGCTAGGTGAACCAGAAGAACGAGCCAGAATTAAAGAATACGAAGAAAAACTATCCGATGTATTTTTCGACGGACAAACGGTGACACTAATCCCGAAATATATGAATGACACAATTGCCGTAAAAATCGGTGACGAAGACCAACACCCCATTTATAACTTAGGTGACGGCTTGCAACAGGTCATCATCGTCACGTCTCACGCCTTTTTAACCCAAGAACCCGGTTTATATTTCATCGAAGAACCCGAAGCCCATATGCATCCTGGTTTATTGCGCCGGTTGGCCATCTTCCTCGCAGACGAAACCCCTCACCAATATATAATGACGACCCACTCCAACCACCTTTTCGACCTTGCAGATGACAGAGACGATATTGTCATCAACCGGGTAAGTAAAAAAGTTACGGATGGCTCACCTACCTTCGAAATAACCGAAGTGAGCAAAGACAAATCACTATTGTTGGAATTGGGCGTAAAGCCCTCGTCCGTTTATTTAGCCAATTGCACTATTTGGGTCGAAGGCATAACAGACCGCTTTTACATCAGAGCCTTTTTGAAGCGATACCTGCAAATATTGAACGAATCAGACAGCGACGACGATAAAGCCCGATTTACCAAGCTGAATCACTACAGCGAAAACAGCCACTATGCTTTTGTAGAATATCAAGGCGGCGTTTTATCACATTGGAACTTCGATGATTTTGAGGCGGACAACAGCGAGATAGCAGGTTTGTCAGCCAAAAGCCTGTGCAGCGAAGTTTTTCTAATCGCCGATGGTGACATTAAAGGCAAAGCCAAAAGAGAAGAAACACTTCAACAGCAATTGGGCGGACGCCTCTTTGTGCTGGATGCCAAAGAAATCGAAAACTACCTGCCACCAGCAATCATCAAAGCAACAGTTAAAGCGCAATTTGAAAAGAAAACCAAACACAAAGATGGTGTCGATATAACCAAAATAGACACGAATGAAACCGCTGACTATAAAGATCCAGTAAAAGGGATAGGCAAGATAATTGACGACATTCTTGCCGTGAATACCAACGCCCCTTTATTCGCAGCAAAAAGCGGCACCATAAAAGACAAGGTCGACTTCTGCCAGATTGCTGTAAAAGAAATGAATTCAACTCAATGGGAAATGCCCGAACATATTGAAGTTTTATGTGAGAAAATTTTTAAGCATATAGACAAAATGAACCAATCATAAAGTTCACTTTTCAACCAATTTGTTACTGTAGTCGTCCACCAAAAGTGTTAAAATAGCTGTAAGCCCAACCAGTAAAAAGAAAGTGATAAGAGGAGGAAAAACCAAAAGAGAGAAAAAAGAATAGACGCTGACCAAAGGTGCACGAACACCCAAGGCCAGCTAATCACAACAACCTAACAAAGAGGTTTTTATGACTACCAACAAGTTTACACGAAACTCTGTCGTTTTGGATCCCAGCGATTTCGATGGCATCCTAGATATTGCCCGCTACGGTCTTGAGCCGCTGATTAATCAAGCGCCTACCATCACCCTGTTGAACAATTTGATTTATCGTATTGCCAGCATGGCACTTGGTGAAGAAATACCATTACAGCCCTACAACCCAACTCACAGTGAAGAAATGCCCGCCGATTTTGACGATGATGAACTGCCCATTGGCGATGGCACCATTATTTTGACTGTGACACCGATGGATATTTTATCTGGTAGAGAATAGCGACTGAAGCACGGCGCAGGCGAGTTACCTGCGCTGCTTGATTTAGTGCAAACGCTAACTTGCACAAGTCCTGCTAGCAGGTAAGAAAAATATTGAGAAACAACACGTCAAATTCAATATATAAAAATATAAAAGGACAGTCACTTTAAAAGGGCATTTTCTGTGCTTTTATAGGGTGACAGCCCCTTAGCAGCTAGAAATAAGCCAACTGCAGTGCCTATTCTTATGAAATCAGTCCGTTGATTTTAATAATTGACAATTAAATCTGCCAACAAATAGCTTAAGACACTCTAAATCAGATGAGTAAATCTCAAAAAAAGTGGTGTCAAATGCCCTTATTTCGATGATTGCAGTTTCATTTTCATTAAATTCAGGATCTTCAGTTTCATATTCTTTCGTCCATTGTGTTGCAGCAGTGTTTTCGTATACAGAAATGGACCCCAGTTTTCGGACACGACCTAAGAAATAAAATCTGCTAATATCCCAATAACATTTGGAGCAGATAATGAGTAATAAACGTCGCAACCATTCACCCGAGTTTAAAGCCAAAGTGGCATTGGCCGCAGCAAAAGGCGATAAAACTACCGCAGAATTGGTATCTCAATATGGTATTCACTCCAGTCAAATATCAAAATGGAAACAAGAGCTAGTTGAAAATGCCGGTGAGTTGTTTAAATCCAAATCGGATAAAAAAAAGGATGCTGCCGATACTGAGGACATAGAAAAGCTACAGGCAAAAATCGGTCAACTGGTTATGGAAAATGATTTTTTAGCCAAAGTGCTCGATCGTTAA
>JABSOG010000566.1 GCA_013216025.1 Algicola sp.
CTTCGGGTAGCCGCAATGTTTTGTCTGTTTATGCTGAGTTAGCAGTGCCGTTGCTCGAAGGGTTACCTTTGATGGAACGCTTGGATATGCAATTGGCGGCCCGTTACGAGCGTTTTTCAGATGTCGGTAGTGTGCTTAAACCAAAAGTGGCTTTTGCGTGGAAGGTCAATGACCAAGTAAAAATTCGCAGTTCATACGCCGAAGGGTTTCGGGCACCGGGATTACCGCAGGTGGTGGCAGAGAATATTTCTCGGGTAAACACTCGTAGCGATCCGGTTTTTGGGGTTAGACAAGGGGTATTGGAATTGCGTAACGGCAGTGACCAGCTCAAACCAGAAGAAAGTGAAAACATCTCATACGGCGTAGTTTTTGAGCCTACACGAGATATCACTGTCTCGGTCGATTGGTGGAACATCAAACAATTCGGGGTGGTTGGTTTGCTCAATAGCCAAACCCAAATATTGTATGACGCCTTGTTACGCGGTGAAGGTTCGTCTAACCCATTGGTTGTACGTGACGACAACAATGAAATAGTACAGGTGCGCAACGACTATACCAATTTGCTGCCACGCGAAATTCAAGGCATTGATTTTAGCATTCGCTACGATTTAGACACGCAATACGGCGATTACACATTCAAACTCAACGGTGCAAAATTGCAAAAGTTTGAGCAGGGTGTTGATGACGTTACAGCCAAGGTACTGGCTGCACAAGCTGCTGGCAACGAAGCGGTTTTATATGATGGTGAGCAGGTTACTTTATCGGGCACTGGCGATTTAATTCGCAAAAATGGTCGACCCAATTGGCGCTCTAATGCTTCAATCGGTTGGCGTTACGAGCAGTTTGGCGCCGGTATAAAATATAAATATATCAGTGGTTTTGAAGATACATCACTTGATTATACCGACGAAGCGGGAGAAAAAGTGGCGTATAAGGTCGCAAGCCTGTCGACGATTGACGTCTACTTAAAATACAGACTAGACACCCAAGGTTGGTTCGACAAAACCACGATGATGTTGGGTGTACGTAACCTGCAAGACAAGGAGCCACCGTTTTCAGACAATACCTTTGGTTACAACAGCAGCACCCACTCCAGCAAAGGGCGTTATTTTTACCTCAATATGAATGTGAAATTCTAATGATGAACAAACTCAACATTACCCTGTGGTTTATGCTCTTTTCGTTTGGTCAGGCTTACGCTTGTGAATTTGACCAAGTGACCTTTGACAGTAACTTTGCCGGTGGCCGTTTGGATGAGTGCCGCCAGTTAGGTGACAACCGCTATGAATTGACATTAAAGCCTGAAAATACGCCAATTAATGACAGTCCATGGTATGCCTATAAAATAACGGCAAAAACGCCACAAACGATAACGGTGATCACTAAAATCAAGGGATTCAAACATCGTTATCCCCCTAAAATTAGTCGTAATGGCGTTGATTGGCAATTGCAAAAATACGTCATCGACAATCAGCGAATGCGCTTTTCAGTGGCGGTAGATGACAAGCCAACATGGATTGCTGCCCAAGAGATTATCTTGAGTGAGCATTATCATCAATGGGGAAAACAGCTGGCCCAGGCAAAAAGCATCAATCATGATATTGTTGGCTGGTCGGTGCAAAAACGGCCATTGTTTAAGATAGAACATGTTGGCGAAGGGCACGAATGGTTGGTGATATTGGGCAGAATGCATCCACCTGAGGTGACCGGTGCGAAAGCGATATTTCCATTCGTTGAGACTTTGTTGGCTGACAGTCAATTGGCAAAACGCTTTAGACAACGCTTTAACATTCTGGTGATACCCAATGTAAACCCTGACGGGGTGTATCTTGGCAACTGGCGACATAATGCCAATGGCGTTGATTTGAATCGAGATTGGACAGCCTTTACACAACCTGAAGTCAAAGCGGTGAATGATTATTTACAAGGGTTGGTAAAACGCGACCAGCATATGTCAATGGCGGTTGATTTTCACTCAACCACCAAAGATATTTTTTATACCTTGCCCGCAGATTATGGCGTAGAGAATCCTCAATTGGTTGAGCATTGGTTAGGTTCGCTGGATGCCCAGTTTGAAGATTTTGAAGTGATTCAAAAAACAGGGAGTAATCCTGATTCAGGCGTGTTTAAACAATACTTTGCCGACCAGTTCAAAGCCCACGCCATTACGTATGAAGTGGGTGATAACACCGGTCGGGCGTTGATCAAAAAAGTGGCAAAAGGCGGGGCAAACACGCTGATGGAAACCTTGTTGGCCACCGATAAAAGCAGTAATGACAGGAATCGGAATGCGCAAACCGTCGACATTTTGATTAAAAACGGTATCGTTTATACCGGAGAATCTGACCTGCCTCAGCGGTTAGACATTGCTATTTGTCAGCAAATAATTTGCGGCCTTTATACTAATGGAAAAGGGCCCAGTGGCAGCAACCTGCCTAAGGCAAAAAAGGTGATAGACGCCAAAGACAAAATCGTTAGCCCCGGGTTTATCGACCCGCACACCCACACGTTATCCGAATTGCTCAGCCAAGACAAAAACAGCAACCTCAACTACCTGACACAAGGCGTGACAACCGTGGTTAACGGCAACGATGGTTCGGGCCCCGTAGAGATTGGGCAAATTGGTCGAGCGCTGGTTGAAAATGGCATCGGCACCAACGTTGCCCTGTTGGTCGGTCATGGCAGTATAAGAGAACAAGTGATGGGCCGGGCCAAACGACATGCCAGCGCCCAAGAATTAGCGGCAATGACCGAACTGACAGAAAATGCCATGAAACAGGGCGCTATCGGTCTCTCAAGCGGACTTTATTACGTGCCGGGCAGTTTTGCCAACACCGAAGAAGTCGTTGCGTTGGCCAAAGTCGCCAGTCGCTACAATGGTATTTATGACACCCACCTGCGCGATGAAAGTACCTTTAACATCGGTTTTATCAAAGCGGTTGAAGAGGCCATCGACATAGCCAAGTCGGCCAAAATACACCTTCACCTAGCCCATATAAAAGCACTGGGTGTTGATGTTTGGGGGCAAAGTGACTTGGCTATTAGCACCATTGAAAAAGCACAAAAAGCCGGTGTTTCAATCTCGGCTGATCAATATCCCTGGTTGGCGTCTGGTACTAAGTTGCACAGTGCGGTGATGCCCAAATGGGTTATGGCAGATTCTAAAGCGGCTTTTTATCAGCGTTTAAACAACCCTGAACTAAAACACAAAATACATCAGCAGGTTGGTGAGAACATCCGCCGCAGGGGCGGGCCTGCTTCTTTGTTGATCACCGCCTTTAAAGACCCTGCGCTGGTGGGCCTGAATTTGGCTGAAATTGCCACACAAAAGGGATTAAGCGCGGTTGAAACCGCCATTAAACTGGTGCAGTTGGGTGACATTCGAATCGCTTCTTTTAATATGTCACCACAAGACGTCAACAATTTCATGGTGCAACCTTGGGTTGTGACATCTTCAGACGGGACTAACGGCCATCCCAGAAAATATGCCAGTTTTCCACAAAAGTATCAGCGTTATGTGGTTGAGCAGAAGCTCATGAGTGTTGGCCAATTTATCCGTAAAAGTAGCGCACAGACTGCTGATATATTGGGGTTTAACGATAGGGGATTGCTAAAGAAAGGGTATAAGGCAGATATCGTGATTTTTGATGCCAATGATTTAGCGCCAAAGGCGGATTTTTCGCAGTGGAACCGTTATTCGGTGGGGGTCGAGCATGTTTTTGTCAACGGCCAGCAAGTGATTGAAAACACTGTTTATCTAAATAAACTGGCCGGACAATTTGTGCAATAGTCAATTATATCCCAACACGTAACTGGCGGTTACGTCATCGATAAGATCAAAATACCGGTTAATTTCACCGGTATTTTGCTTTGTGGCAGTGGTGTTTTCTACAGCAGTGGCAAGGCTTTTACCGGGCAATGCGGTGATTTTTTGTCAGTTTGAAAGAGACTTCACCTAATGCATGATAAATATTAATTGATGAGTTAACAAGTTTGTCGATGCTGAGCTTAGGTTTAGCAAGAGCAATTCGTGGGTTTGTTTTGGGTGCGGTGTCTTCGAGGACTTCAACAGCACCCTTATCGGGTTGCTGATAAGGATATTGGAATTGTTAGGTACTTAAACGAACGTAATACTGCAAAGCACTGTTAAATAAACACTCTTTTTTCTAGTGACATAGCCAAATGTAACGTCAAAGCAACAAAACAACACAATATATACGGTGTCTTTTGGCTGAAGCTTGCGATAGAATGACGCGCCAAAATTGACACTGGAAACTCGGTTATTAAGGAGCACATTACATTATTCATTTATTTACTACTTCTTGCGCTAGTAAGAAGTATTAGGAAAACTCATGATAAAAAATCGTTCGACCAACGTGTTTACGCGTTTCCTTTTGTTCATTGGCTTGTTTTTGCCACAAATGCTTTATGCGGCGGTCCCATCAACACCGTCGACTCCTTCCGATGGCGGTAAAAGATACCATGCTATTAACAGTAATATTAATATTATTTGGAACAAACACAGCAATGCCAGTTATTACCTACTAAATGGTAGTAATGTTGGCAACGTGACCAGTAAGTCACAGAGTTATAGCAGTTATGGCTGGCGCGGGTTTAGGGTACAAGCCTGTAATAGCGAAGGTTGTAGCGGCCAAAGCAATTCACGCAATGTTTATGTTTTTACAGCACCTGGACCTGTGAAAAACCTCACTGCCTCAGCCAGTTCTACCAAGGTAGGCAACAGTGTTAGTTTGAGTTGGGGCGGACCGGGTGGCGGCGTGCCTGGGGTCAGTTATAACGTGGTCATTAATGGGTCACGCTCTACAACAACAGCGACCAGTGCGACGGTGACCATTAATAAAGCCGGCACCAACAGTATCTCGGTTAATGCTTGTAACCCCAGTAATGTTGGTTGTGGCTCTTCGCGTTCTACTACAGTGACCGGTATTATCGACCCTCCGGGTAAAGCATCAGCCATTAGTATTTCTTCCAATTATCAGCCGGTAAACCGCAATGTCAGTATTAGTTGGGGTTCGGTAGCTAATGCAACCAGCTACGTATTATATGAAAATGGTGGCAGTGTCTACAGTGGCGCAAGCCGCTCGACAAGTCGAAATCACAGTGCTTATGGCCGCCGTCATTATACGGTTGCAGCCTGTAATTCGGGTGGTTGTGGCAGTCAGTCCTCTTCTGTTCCTGTGGTTTATTATACCGCCCCGGGACCAGTGCAAAGCTTAAGTGCATCTCCAACAAGTATCGACGTCGGTCGTAATGTCACCTTGAGCTGGGGCACTGCGGGCGGCGCAGTACCGGGGGCATATTATCAAGTGAATGTTAATGGCAGCATTAAAACGACTAGTAGCAAGAGCTATTCGGTGCCGATCAATAAATATGGTAGCAACAGTTTTACCGTTAATGCCTGTAACCCGAGTAATGTCGGTTGTGGCTCTTCACGTTCGGTGACGGTGACAGGAACAATGAATCCTCCGGGTACGGCTAGTGCGGCGACGGTGTCGTCTAGCTATCAGCCAGTCAATACCAATGTCACGATTACTTGGCCAGCGGTGGCCAATGCCAGTAGTTATCAACTGCTTGAAGACGGCAGTGCGGTTTATAATGGCGGTGGTCGTTCAACTAGCCGTAAACATAGCGCTTATGGGCGTAGAAATTACACAGTTAAAGCCTGTAATGCTGGCGGTTGCGGTCCAATTTCCT
>JABSOG010000567.1 GCA_013216025.1 Algicola sp.
CCAAAACGGCCCCGTTTGAGTTTGCCAAAGCACAATCGGCGTTATTGGTGATGAAAGGCGACAGCGAATTTGCCGCCGGTGATCAATTTACCATGGCTGATGTATTGCTGACCCAAACACTGGGCTGGGCACAAAAATTTAAGTTTGAAGTCGACGCGGCTTTGCTTGAATACAGAGGCATCATGACCCAACGCGCCGGTTATGCCCGCGCCTTGAAGAAGATTGGTCAATGAAAGGCTACTAAAATACGCCCTAACTCATCGTTTACAGGAGCACCTTGATGAACAACAATCCCCCTTTTCACCTAGCATTCTTGGTCAATGATTTGGCCGCAGCCCGGCTTTTTTACACCCAAGTGCTGGGTGCCATTGAAGGTCGCAGTTCAGACCAGTGGATAGATTTTAATTTTTATGGGCATCAAATAGTTACGCACCTGTCACCTCAGGCAAACAGAGATACCACAGTCAACCCAGTCGACGGACATGGCGTGCCGGTCCCCCACTTTGGCGTGGTACTGTCGATGGCACAATGGCAAGCATTAGCCGACAAGCTCACCGGGCAAAAGGTCGATTTTATCATCAAACCCTACATTCGATTCAAAGGCCAGCCCGGCGAACAAGCCACGCTATTTTTCAAAGATCCTAGCGGCAATGCGATAGAAATCAAAGCTTTTGCCGACATAGAACAGTTGTTTGCCAAGTGAGCAATTGTTTACATAGCGAATAGAAAACGCCATTTTGGTCTTTGTTTTTGATGTTTTTTTTAAATGTCTGTCAACCAAACCCCAGCGGAGCCGTTAACACCACTAATGACCTTTGAAGCCACTTCAAGGGTATCATCGGAAGATAATTTAGTATTTGAGGTGTTGCTATGAGTAATTTAACTGAAAAAGAACTGGCCAAACTGGTGATGCAATGGGCCATGATGACAATGAAAGTCAAAAGCACAGGCGAAGATTCTGACCCTGCCCTTGGCAAGAAACCCCGTCCGGTAGAGTTTCCTGAAAACTAGGGGAGTAGATATACCGTTTCCATTTCCATCAATAAATGCCCTGATCTTGCGAGGTTAAAACCTCGCTTTGACTGTTGCAACATGACAGCACCTCTACATAGGGTTACTATGACGCTTTTATTTTTGTTGTAACGTAATTGAAGCGGAGAATTATCGGTGAAAAGCGCTTTACCCAATTTGTGGCTGACCAGAGCAGTGTGGATACTGTTGTCTTTTTGGATGACAATTCAGTCAGCATTTGCCCATCAGGCCGGAGTGATAGACAGTCATATCAAGGTTGGTCACTCTACCGTAGCACTGATGTTCACGGTACCAGCCGATAAATTAAAACAACGCTTTGGCCAAGACGATGAACAATTTGACCCCACGAGCGTTGTTGAAAAGATCAGCAACAGCTTTGAGGTGTTTAACGGCAAGCAATCATGCCGGGTCATCGACGCCACAACCCGCCCCTTGAGCACCATCAATTCACAACAATATTTCATTACTTACGGTTGCACAGACAAATTGAGCGATGTGTACATCACTGATAACAATAGTTTAAGCTGGAATGATAACTATAAAAACTTCACCCGATTCAGCATTGCCGGCCGCAGTAAAAAAGTCGTTTTTGAGTCAAAAACCCCCACTCACAAATTTGTGGTCGCCACCCTGTTAACCCTGTGGAACAGCCCATTAACAGAAGAAGTCACCGCATTGTCAATGGCCCAATCGGCAAAAAATAATACCGAGGCAACCCAACCCCTGACCTACGAAACCTTTATGCAATCGTCGAATTATCTGCCCATAGGTTTTGAACATATCCTATTTGGTTGGGACCATGTACTGTTTCTAATGGGTTTGCTGTTGTTGGTAACCCAGGTAAAACCCCTGCTCATTCAGGTGACCTTTTTTACCTTGGCGCACTGTATGGCTTTGGCATTGTCGGTATTGAATATTGTTAACCTCTCAATTTTTGTGGTTGAAGCCCTGATAGCCCTGACCATCGTGTATGTCGCCGTTGAAAACATATTCAAGCTACACAAAATTCGAATCCAAGGCTCAGCAAAATCCAAACAACCAAACGACCGACATCGCTGGCTGCTGATCATCGTGTTTGGCTTTATTCACGGCTTTGGTTTTTCATTTTTGCTAAAAGAGATGGGACATACCGATGACCTGCTACCCTCGCTGGTATTTTTTAACATCGGCGTAGAACTCGGTCAACTGACCATCGTGTTGCCACTATTTTTACTGCTTAGCTGGGCAGATAGACAGTTTCGCTCTTCACCAGCACAAGGTGTGCTTTTATTTAAACAGGTTATCTCGTTTATAACGGGCGTAATGGGTGGTTACTGGTTTATAGAGCGCACTTTTATGTAGCGTACAAACAAACCTTAAACTCTAAACCTTAAACTCTAAACCTTAAACTCATGCACCGAGCGATCCAACTCATCGGCGAGGCTGGCGATTTGATTAGAATGTTCCAGTGTCGAGCGGGAGATTTCAGCGTTTTGCTCGGCAATAACCAGTACATCCGACACCTTGTCCTTGATTTGATTACTCTGCTGTTGTTGTTGTTGGGCTGAGTCTGCAATTTCGGCATTCATATCGTGAATTTGTACGATGGCACTGGTGATAACCGCCAGTGATTGCGTCAACTCATCCGTGTATTTAACACATTCAGTCGCCTGCTGCTTACCGGTAGTAATGTCATTCACCGCCTCACCAATTTGCCCTTGCAGGTTCTCAATCATGGTTCGAATTTCAGTGGTAGCGGAAGAGGTTCTGACAGCTAGCGATCGCACCTCATCGGCTACCACCGCAAAACCTCTGCCCTGCTCTCCAGCACGGGCTGCTTCTATCGCCGCATTAAGCGCCAGCAAGTTAGTTTGTTCTGCAATAGAGCGGATCGCTTCAACAATACCGCCAATCAATTGTGACTCGGCTTGCAGTTTGTCGATATTCACCGTGGTCTGATCCAGCTTCGAGGCCAAGTCGCCAATAAGCTGGTTATTGGTTTGAGCAATAGTATCTATACGTTGACTTTGGGCTTGCGCCTCAACCATTTGCGCTACCGCATCATTGGCCTGTTTCGACACATGTCCAGTGCTGTCGTTCATGCTAACCGTGATTTGATTGACCTCATCGACCTTAACCCGCTGCTGCTCAACAAAATCGGACATTTTAAGAATATCCTTGGTCGAGTTTTCGACTACAGTTGATAGGTTTGAGGTCAGTTTGGTGGAGCTTTGCACAATCTGTTGCACCAATGAAGTTAAGTCGCTGACCACATTATTGATATTACCCGAGAGCTGACCAAATTCATCATCCGATTTAACATCAAGTTTACGAGACAAATCCCCTTGAGCCATGTATTTTAATACCTGATTAATGCCCTTAAGCGGCTTAAGGATTGCCTGAGTGGTCAACAACGCCATAAACACCGCAATGATAGTCAGTACTACCATCACTGAACGTAATTGCCCCTGCCCACCTACAACGTTGGCCAGCACCTGTTGTTGCAGAGCGTTGAATTGTTCATCGGTCTGTTTTAACAATTCGTCTAAATCAACCGAAGCCTGATTTACATGCTTCTCGGCCAATGCCAACTGTGTTGCGGCATTATTGAGTTCAGTCAATTGCGCCATTTTGACGTTCAACAGGCTGTTTTCGCCTTGCAACAAGTCTGTTATTTTGGCCCACTCCAACTTAAATTGGCCCATCAACCCCCGATCATCTATCTGGGTCGCTACAGATTGCAGGTAGGTAATCTGAGCATTGATGTCACTGACGGCAAAACCAACATCCTGCTTGCTTGTAGCAACCTTATCAGGGTCGCTCATGACCACAATTTGATCGGCTGTCGAAAAAAACTTATATACATGACCATCCAAATAGTCGGCCGTCCCTGTAATAAGGCTCAAAACAGCAGCATCTCCCTCAGTGATTTCAGCAAACTCCATCAGCACAGCGCCACCGGCATCCAATACAACGTTGAGTTCTTCGTGTGTTTTTCTTAGCGTGGTGGTTAACTCAATGCGAGCTTTAACGGCGCCCAACATACTTTCAACCGCCCGGTTATATTGTTGATAGCTGTCGTGGGCATCATTCAATCGTTTAGGAGAAATTGCCCCGCCACTGACCAACTTGTTTAATTGTTGGTAGTTTTTTTCAAACTGTGCGGTGGATTGTCGAAACTGTTGCAAAGACTCGGCAATTTGTTCGAGCGTTGAATGATTAAAGCTCAGAGTTGAGAGTTTGGCTTGTTTGAGTAGGTCAATTTGCAACTGGTTACTTTGTTTAAGGACCGGCACGGCCACTTCATTGACCTGTACGGTCGATTGGCTGATGTCGTCGAGGTTTTTATCAGAGATCACACTGGAGGCAATCAGCAACCCAACAATCACACCAAAGCCCATGTAAATTTTATGGACAACTTTAAAATTCAATTTCATTTGTGGGTCTGCTTTTTCAATTTGTTGTTATTAAGATAGAAGGTTACGACTTAGTTCAGTTGGCTTTGAGCATCGCCTGCTCCTGTTCAGCTAGAAAGTTTAACAGCTCTTTAAGTTGCATTGCAGGTTCTTTTTTCGTTTTGTCTGCCAAAAAGCACAACGCCACTTCGCATTTAAAGGTTGAAGGGTGAAAACCGTGAGCCGCTTCAATGCGCAACACTTTGCCGGGTAAAGGACCTATGTGGATAATGGCCACCTCATCAATCTCATCAAAATCCAGATTAACCGCGCACTCACCAAACAGCTTGATATCGCTGGTATAAGTTAGATTAATCAACATACCCGAACGACTGAGATCCAGTACCTGAGCGTCACAATCATGGCCATCAAACGAGGCCGACAAATTATGTTTGGGCAATCCAGAGAATCGCTGGGCAGCCCGGTTTTTGGCACTATTCCAAGCTTTTCTAACCGAATCCTCGAGCTTTTGAGGCGAAAAAGGTTTCACAACATACTGATTAACCCCTTGCTGAATAGCTGAAACCACCGCCTCTTTGCCACCATGCGTCGACATCATCACAAAAGGGATTTCTTTCAAGCGGCTATTATTTCGAATTTCACCAAGCAAAGTCAACCCGTCCATTTCGGGCATGTGCCAATCACAAATGATAAAATCAATTTGGTGTTTTTCGAGTACTTTTAACGCTTCAACACCATTTTTGGCGCTGACAATTTGATTGGAACCAAGCCGGTTGACGACGATATTTCTGACGGCTTTAACCACCATTTTGCTGTCATCAACAATCAAAAAACGGGAATTCCTCATAACCGTACCTCTTAAAGCATAAATTACCCAGTTGCAACAAAGTTTAGCCGTACCAATGCCTTGCAGTCAAAGAAAAATGAACAACAAAGGTAAAATGGTCAGAAACGCCGACAGCCAGCCCTAGGGTCTGTTGATCTTTGGAGTTGATTTTTGCAGCTGTTTGTTTGTTCTTTATACAAGGCAGAGGTGATGCAGTGTGGTTATTCCACATAAATCAGCGATAACGCCGTAGAAAGGACAAACAAACGCTGCCCTTTGGGTTCGTTTCAAAGCGTTTTACTCTTTGTTCCGGACTTGCTTGTTTATTCCTACATGGATGTAGGTCATTAGAGTAACGCAGGAGCAGTTACCGATCTCAATAGACTTCGAAGCCCGCGCCGCGATTAAAACGCTTTGAACTCGAACAAAATTTCAACTCGAAAGATCAACAGGCCCT
>JABSOG010000568.1 GCA_013216025.1 Algicola sp.
CGGGAGTGAGCGGTGACCAAAAGCCAGATTGAATCGAGTGTATGGCCGGGGGGGTGCAATACTTTCACTTCAACATTACCTGCTTTGATTGATTGTTGATCTTTTAGCGCAACAAAATCAAACTGGGCCAGTGAGGACTCGTGCATCATGTATTGCGCCCCGGTGCGTTCACTTAACAATTTCCCGCCAGAATAGTGATCGGCATGAACGTGGGTGTCTATCACATAGCTGATTTCGACCCCTTTTTGCTGAGCTTGTTCGATAAACCAATCAATATCATCAAGATGAACGTCAATGGCAATGCCTTTACCTTGTCCAGCGCAGCCCATGAAATAAGAAAGTGAAGAAGGACTGTTGGGTATTTCTCTTTGCATCATAAACATCGGTTGTTGCCTCAAGTGATAAAAATAAACATTCAATAGAATAATTGAATGTTAAATTGAAATTTGCTAAGATGCAACTACTTTTTAACCAATGGAGTTATTTATGTCATCTGTTTTAGCTCAAACGAACCCGTCGATTGAACACGGTATAAAAACCAATAAGCGCCAAATTGGTTTGCAATTGGTGCAAATATTTCTGGTGGGCTTGACCATCGGCATGACGCGCATTGTTATTCCTGGATTAGCAGAATCTGAATTTGGTTTGGCTGATCAGTCCTTCTTTTTATTGGCCTCATTTGTGGTGGTTTTTGGCATCGTTAAAGCGGTGATGAATCTGTTCGCTGGTAAGCTCAGCGAAACCTATGGCCGTAAAAAAATCTTGTTGGCCGGTTGGCTGGTGGCGCTACCAATCCCGTTTATGCTGTTGTACGCGCCAAACTGGAATTGGATTATTATGGCTACGGTATTATTGGGCTTTAATCAGGGCTTGTGCTGGTCGATGGCATTAAACAGTAAGCTGGACTTGGCCAAAAGCAGTCAAAAGGGGTTGGTCAATGGCGTGAACGAGTTCGCCGGTTATGCCGCTGTCGGTATCGCCGGACTGGCCACCGCTTATATCGTAACGTGGTTTGGCGCTCGTGAAGGGCTGTTTTATTTCAGCTTAACCGTGATTACGACCGGTTTAGTCTTGGCCAAACTGACCATCGTCGAAACCCTGCCTTGGGCCCATTTACATCATCAAAAATCAGTCGAAGCAGGCGCAACTGCCGAACAAAAAACGCTGGGGCAGTTGTTTAAAATGGCCACTTTACAAAGCAAACCCTTGTTTGCCTTAAATCAGGCGGGGCTGGTAGAGAAGTTCACCGACGCCATTGTGTGGATTTTTCTGCCGATCTATTTCATGTCGCAAGGCATCTCATTGATTGAGTCGGGTGCGATCATCGCCGTTTATGGCATTGTTTGGGGCGCATCGCAACTGATCACCGGCCCATTGTCTGACAAAATTGGCCGAAAAGGACTCATTGTCTGGGGCATGTGGTTTTGTGGCCTTGGTATCATCGCCATTCCGCTAACCCAAAGTGTGACTTTGTGGAGCTTAGAAGCTGCGTTTATCGGCCTTGGTATGGCGATGCTCTATCCGAACCTCGGCGCGGCGGTAGGCGACTTTGCACCAGCTCAACATAGGGCAAGTTTAATCGGTGTATATCGTTTTTGGCGCGATGCCGGTTATGCCATTGGTGCGCTAGCCATGGGCATAATGGCCCAATGGTCACAGGATTTGTTGCTGCCGTTTTGGTTTGTCGGTATTGCGATGTTTTTGTCAGGGTTGGTTGTGGTGTTGTGGTTGCCGAGCAAAAATTGATTGTTTGCTTTTTAAACAGGTGCTGCCTATGCTGGAATAGTTCTGTAGTGGTACAAAGAACTGAATAAGACCATCAAATGATTCAAAAACAATGCAGTAACGGATTTGAAAACACTTTTCACAAAGGCACAAGGACACCCATAATGACAGCAACAACTTGGACTAAATCACTCGTACAACAGCACGCACAAGTGGCTGTTGCGATAGAAATATATACATTACCTTTCTATTTTACCGCAATGACCTCTATCACCGACACAACCTCCAATGCCTATAAAACCATCAACAGTGTTTGCATCGAAGAAATGCTGCACTTGCAATTGGCCGCCAATCTTTGTTTGGCATTAGATGTCAATCCGGTTTTTACCATCCCGAGATATGGCGTTGATTTGCCGTATCTTAAACCCGATGACCCGGCAACCAATCATTATGCATTGGTCAACGCCACACTTGGGGCATTTGATCCCATCACGCTCGGCACCATGCTGGATATCGAAACTCCAGAAGAATTTGAAGCTATTGACCACTCAACCCCGCAATATCCTTACAACAGCATCGGTGATTTTTACGATGCCTTGTTGGCGGGAATTAAGGCGGTTGAGGCTGCACAGCCTGCCGGGACCAGCGCGTTTGGTTGGAAAGCGGGTAATCAGCAGGATACTTGGGCCGGGCAGGTCAGCGGTTTGACCGCCATAATCACTAACGTTACTGATGCAGCAACGGCGATTAAAACCATCAACGAGCAAGGCGAAGGCAAAGCCCACAACCCAGTGCCGAAAAAACCTTATACTGGCAGTCAATTCCCGATTGAACCGGCTTATCAATTAAGCCAAGCCAATACCAGCAGCGGTGCAAAAGACTCGATAGATACCGTTGATTACTATAAGATTTCTCATTTTGGTCGTTTTATCGACTTGCAAAATGCCGCTACCACGGGTACTTTTCCGGCGGTTTACCCACTTAAAACGCCAGAGTCAACCGATGCCGTGGCTGCACAATCTGCGCTACAGTCTGATTTCATCACTTTTTTGGCAAACCTCAACAATGTTTGGCGAACTGGTGCTGCACTTGATTTTGTCACCATGCCCAGACTTGCTACCGACGCAACCGCTTGTTGGGCTGCCGGAGTGATACCAAATTGGGGCTAATCGTCAAAAGTAGAGTGTAAACTAAATGATGGACTGGCGGCTCACCCTGCAGTCCTTATTACATCCCCATGACCCCCCAGAATGACAAATAAACAACCGTTGCGTCAATCTCCCGCAAAATTTACCAAGTCGAGATACTTTGTAAGCAGATTTTTCTTATTTCCATGGCAAAAGCAGGGTGATTGGGGTAGAATCCCGCCCCAAATAGAACCAGATTTTGACTGCTGTTTTTTTAATCAAAGCTATCATTAGCGCTATGAATTAAAAACCGGCAGTCTCTTGTGTGGCTTTGAACTGGCTGTGGTCATGGGCAAGGCGGCGCAAATGAACGCTCTTTTTTTCTTAAACTTTAAAAGTAAATGCGTATGATGAAACTAAAGAAAGGCTTGGACGTCCCTATCAATGGGGTTCCGCAGCAGGTCATCCATGATGGTCCTGCGATAAAAACCGTCGCCATACTCGGTGAAGAGTATGTCGGTATGAAACCCACCATGCGGGTCCGCGAAGGTGACAGGGTCAAAAAAGGCCAAGTTCTCTTTGAAGACAAAAAAACCGAAGGTGTTAAATATACAGCCCCTGCAAGCGGGATTGTGTCGCAAGTTAATCGTGGCGCAAAACGTATCTTGCAGTCGGTCGTTATCAAGATTGAAGGTAGCGAGAAAGTCGATTTTGCCAAGTACGACAGTAATGAACTGACCAATGTCGGTCGCGATACTGTCGTCAAAAACTTGGTTGAATCCGGTATGTGGACTGCCTTGCGCACCCGACCGTTCTCTAAGGTCCCTGCTATTGACAGTGAACCCGCCTCGATTTTTGTCACCGCCATGGACACCAATCCATTGGCACCAGACGCCGAATTAATCATTAAAGAAAACGAAGAAGCCTTTAAAGACGGCCTGAATTTGATTTCTCGATTGGCCAAAAAAGTACACGTCTGTAAAAAAGGCGGCTCCAATGTCCCAGCATCTACCGGTGGCAATGTTGAAGTACACGAACTCAGCGGTCCTCATCCGTCTGGTTTGGCTGGCACCCACATTCACTTGTTTGACCCGGTTGATGCCAGCAAAACGGTGTGGTCTATCGGTTATCAAGATGTGATTGCGGTTGGTTTGTTGTTCACAACAGGCGAGCTTAGTGTCGACCGCATCATCTCTATTGCTGGCCCCGTGGTGAAAAATCCACGCTTGGTTCGCACCCGACTGGGCGCAAGCACCGACGAGTTAACCAAAGGCGAATGCGAAGGCGACGAAAACCGTGTTATTTCAGGCTCTGTATTGTCTGGCTCTACTGCTTATGGTTCTCATGCTTACTTAGGTCGTTATCACAACCAAGTGTCGGTTTTGGCTGAAGGCCGTGAAAAAGAATTGTTGGGCTGGATTGTTCCGGGCGCTAACAAATTCTCTGTCACGCGTTCGTTCATTTCACACTTCAATCCTAAAAAATTGTTCAACATGACCACCTCCACTGGTGGTTCTGACCGTTCTATGGTGCCTCTTGGCAACTACGAGCGCGTTATGCCTTTGGATTTATTGCCGACTTTGTTGCTGCGCGACATGCTCTCTGGCGATACCGATGGTGCTGTCAGCTTGGGTTTGTTGGAGCTGGATGAAGAAGACTTGGCGCTGTGTACTTTTGTTTGCCCTGGCAAATATGAGTACGGACCAATCTTGCGTGAATGCCTCACTACTATCGAGAAGGAAGGCTAATTATGGGTTTAAAGAAATTTCTTCATGACGTCGAGCCGCATTTTGAAGCGGGCGGCAAATATGAAAAATGGTATGCGTTGTACGAAGCCTTCGCAACCATCATGTACACACCGGGTTTAGTGACTAAAACCGGTTCTCACGTACGTGACAATATCGACCTCAAACGTATCATGATCATGGTTTGGCTAGCGACTTTCCCTGCGATGTTCTATGGCATGTACAACACGGGTTTACAGGCATCCATGGCAATTGAAGCCGGTTTGGCTGTGCCTGATATCTGGCAGGTTAGCCTGTTCCATTTGTTTGGCGGTGAATTAAAAGCCGACAGCGGCTGGTTCATGCAAATGTGGTATGGTGGCTGTTTTTATGTGCCTATCTACGCAACTGTATTCATTGTCGGCGGCTTTTGGGAAGTGTTATTCTCAATGGTTCGCGGTCACGAAATTAACGAAGGATTCTTCGTTACCTCGGTACTGTTCTCTTTGATTCTGCCTGCCACTATTCCTTTGTGGCAAGCCGCCCTTGGTATCACCTTTGGTATTGTTATCGCCAAAGAGATATTTGGCGGGACGGGGCGTAACTTCCTCAATCCTGCGTTGGCCGGTCGAGCATTTTTGTTCTTTGCCTATCCTGCGCAAATATCTGGTGACGCGGTTTGGACCGCAGCAGACGGTTTCTCTGGTGCAACTATGCTCAGTCAAGCCGCTTCAGGCACCCTTGATTACGACAACATGGATATTTGGATGAACGCCTTCATGGGTAGCATTCAAGGTTCAGTTGGTGAGACTTCTACTTTGGCCTTGTTGATTGGTGGCTTGTTCATCATGTACATGCGTATCGCCTCTTGGAAGATTGTTGCCGGTGTAATGGTTGGCATGTTGGCGACTTCCTCTTTGTTCAACGTTATTGGCAGTGACACCAACAGTATGTTTGCCATGGCTTGGCACTGGCATTTAGTGTTGGGTGGTTTTGCCTTTGGTATGTTGTTTATGGCGACCGACCCCGTGTCGGCATCATTTACTGAGAAGGGCAAGTGGCTGTATGGCATTTTGATTGGCGGCATGGTGGTGATGATACGTGTGGTCAACCCGGCATTCCCTGA
>JABSOG010000056.1 GCA_013216025.1 Algicola sp.
ACTTGCCGCTGCTGTCACGTTCGACGATAGAATAGAGGCCTTTGCTATCGTCAAACGATTGGGCTTCAAAGGTTTGCTTGGTAATGTCATGGGGATAGAACTCTGCGCCCAGTGGCTTTTCGTCATAACCGGTCAAAAACGGTTTGTCACCATCCAGTCGGTCCCATGGGCCATAGTTGATGTCGGCAAATTTACGCACTTTGGGGTCTTTTATCTTAGCCAGAAAATCAGCTTTGTTTTCGCCAAACGCTTGCTGCCAATACAATTCATCCATAATAGCGGCCGCATCAATCAGTAAACCAATCATTTTCTGCTGGTCTTTGTTCAAATGCGAAAGGTCGGTTTTTAGGGTGACAGTCTTGTAGATATCCAGCCGTTGTTCAAAGCCCGGTTTAAGTTGCAGAGCATTTTCGTGTCCTGCAGTTTGAGTTTTATCGGCTGAACCACAACCCGTCAGACAGACTGATGTGGTCAGTAATAGCGCAGTGGTGAGTTTGGATAGTTTCATGTAGAAAACCTGTATTTGTTATTTTATTGATAAGTGAAGATTATAAACCCATATACGAGTATTTTGCTTTGAATTTTTGCCTCTGAAGCGGATGTTTTGTCTATCATTTAATCAGTTCAGCGGTGTTATCGTCATTAAGCCGTGTTACGTCAAATATATTTTACAAAGTGGTAAATAAAATTATCTTTCTGCCAATATTGAACGATACTTGATGCAAAACAGCACTGAAGATAAATAGAAATAATAAAGGAAATTCTATGTCCACAGAAAATGCCTTGCTCACCATTTTAATTGAAAAAATCAACAATGACACGATTACACTGCCGACCTTGCCAGAGGTCGCTGTAAAAATTCGTCGTGCAGCAGATGATCCGGATATCAATCTGACGCGAATGGCGGATGTCATTGCGCAAGATCCCGCATTGTCTGCGCGGATGATGAAAGTTGCCAATAGTGCGTTTATGGGCAGATCCGTAAAGGTTGAAACCATTAATCAGGCTGTGACACGAATCGGTTTGCGGCAAATCAAAAACATCGCCACGGCGATGGCGATGGAACAATTATTTGTATCGAAAAACACTTTAATTAAAAGCTATCTCACCAAGGCTTGGCAAAAAACCGTTGAGATATCAACAGTCGCCATTGCGTTGATGAAGCTGTATTTGAAAGAAAACCGTCACGGTGCATTGAATCTCGACACCATTACATTGGCTGCGCTGGTGCACAATATCGGGGTTCTGCCGATTTTAACTGAAGCTGAGCGTCACGAAGATGTTTTTGCCAATCCGCAGTTTTTAGGTCAGGCAATTCAAAAGCTATCCGGACGTATTGGTAGTTCAATCATGAAAGCTTGGGACTTCACCCCAGATTTTGTTGAAGTTGCCGAAAAGTGGAGTGATTTCAATTTTCAGTATGAAAAAGCGGCCTACGTCGATTTTGTCAGAATAGGGGCATTGGTGACCGGGGTACTGAAAAACATCGAAAATAAAGAGGCGCTACTGCAAGGTTATGTCGATAAAGGCATTTTACCCTCTATCGATTATCTTGAAAGCGATGAGTTTTTGGCACAGCTTGAGGAGGTTAAAGCGGCGTTTGCTTGATATCAGGGCAAACATGGCCAAGTAATCATGCAAGAACAGAAAAAGCAGGCGTCACGCCTGCTTTTCGTTTGGGGTTAAAGCGCTATAACTGCTCTACTTGTTCAACTAGATAAGGCAGCAATTCGGCAAATTCAGCCGCCATCAAAGTAAAATCAGCATCCATCTTCGCTAACTTGTCCTCATTGGGGATATCATCATTCTGTTCTTTGATCAAATCAGTAAACTTCACGCGCTTCAATGACAAATCATCTGTAATAATAAAAGAGATTCGGTCTTGCCATAACAACGCCAGTCTGGTGACCTGTTTACCGGTGTCAAGATGACGCATCACTTCGTCTGCGGTTAAGTCTTGCTGTTTGACTCTAACGATCGCGCCGTCTTCTTCGGGAGATTTAAATTCAGCTTCCATCTCAAGGCTGAATTGGCTGGGCAGTGAATCGTTCTTCAACCAGTGGGTCAACAATACCTCTATGGTGCCTTCTTTACGGATGGGTTCGACGGGCAGCGAGCCAATGGCTTTACGCAATAAGGCCATAAAGTCGTCAGCCTTGTTTTTGCTGGAGATATTGAGTATCAACAGCTGGGTTTTGGTGTCGATATAACCGTTAACGTAAGACGATTTAGTGAAAGCCTGAGGCAACAGTGAATGGATAATGTCTTCTTTTATTTGGTCTTTTTCTTTCTTTTTAACCGGACGGCCTTCCGCCTTTTCGATGTTGGCTACTTTTTCTTCAAGCAAATCTTTGATCACGCTGGATGGCAGAATTTTCTCTTCTTTTTTCGCCCTGAGCAGAATGTTGCCGCTGCCTTCATGGGTATAAGCGCTGGAATTGTGACCCAGTGCTGAGGTCCAGCCGAATTTTGACATATCGAGCGTGCCGCAAGGGGTGAACTTCAGCTCATCCAGTGCTTTTTCCAATTGTTCTTGGGAAGTATCAAAAGGCTTGGTAAACTTGAAAAAGTAAATGTTAGAAAACCACATCGGTTTAATGATCCTTAAAAAATGGTAGGGCGACATGATAGCGAAGTTAATAATATTAAGCATCTCAATTTTTGCAATAGCGCAACTAATGCCGGGCTTTAAGTTAAAAAAGCCGTATACGGCAATAATGGTGGCGGTGGTCTACAGCATCGTTAATTTCTTTTTGGGTTGGCTGTTGATGGCCTTGGCGTTGCCGTTCATGGTGCTCACTTTGGGGTTGTTCACGTTTGTTATCAACGCGCTCTTGTTGTGGATCACCGATAAAATCCTCGACGATTTCGAAATTGACAGCATTAAAACTACTTTGATAGCGGCTGTTGGTATTACTGTGATTAATGGCGTGTTGAACTGGATTTTTTAAGCGTTCTCATCCAAAAAGTCGGTCTGGGCGAAGCTGTTCACTTTGGGAAAAGTGATTTTGTACTGAAGCCCTTTGCCGATGCCGCTTTGGGCGACAATTTCGCCGTCTAGGGTTTGACGTACTAGATTATAGACAATGTGGGTGCCAAGACCACTGCCGCCTTGATCTCGTTTGGTGGTAAAGAAGGGGTCGAAAATTTGATTTAACTGCGCAGCGCTCATGCCTTTGCCATTATCTGAGTAGTTAATGGTGATCATCTGGCCATCATCCTCGATATTAATCACCATCTTGCCCTGTTGTTTTTGTTCAAAGCCGTGGATCACTGAGTTTAAAATCAGGTTGGTGAAAATCTGTGAAATCGCCCCAGCAGGGGTCGACAGCTCAATGTCGGGTGGGCAGTTTATCTCTATTTGGTGTTTGCGCTTTTTCAGCTTGGGCGACAGGGTGTGAATAATTTCGTTCAAATAGACTTTCAAGTTAATGGTGCGAATGGCTTCGCTGGCCTGATCGACAGTGATCTGTTTGAAACTGGCAATGAGTTCCGATGCCCGTTGCAGGTTCGACATCAATAATGCTGAGCTTTGCTTGGCCTCGTTGATAAAGTTCTCGAGCATTTTGGGGCTTAGTGTTTTGGCCGTAAACTCCTGCTCAAGCGTGGCGATCTTGTCTGCCAAAAAGGTGGTGGCAGTGACACCAATGCCGATAGGGGTGTTGACCTCGTGGGTCAAACCGGCAACCAAACCGCCGATGGCGGCAAATTTCTCGTTTTGTACCAAACGATCCTGGGCTTGATTTAGCTCATCGACCATTTTTTCGAGTTCTTTCTGTTTACTGGTCAATTCATTTTCTTTTTGACGGCGTTTGTTGACCTCTTGAGTCAGCTATTTTTGTTGGTATTCTAACTGCTGCTTTTGCTGCTGCAAATCAATCATGGCGTGGGACAAGTTAGACGTTTTACGGGCCACTTCTTGTTCTAGTGTCAGGTTATGTTTGTCGAGTTTATCATTGCTGAATACTAAGTCTTGTTTGGCCTGCTCCAGCTCTTGTTTGTATTCTTGAACCTTGGTGATCAAACGATTAAAAGCGGATTCCATAACATTTAATTCATTATGGCCAGTTGAGTGAATATTAAGCCTTACGCCGGATAAATCGTCTATTTCAAGCTCTTCAATCTGCTGGGTTAATTCGTTGAGTGGGTCGGTCAAATGACGACGGAAAGAATACAAAAACAAAAAGATTAAAAACAGGGTTTTGATTACTGCGTTGCCGACCAAAAAGTAAATACTGATGAGAATGCGGTCGATGACGACTTCGCGGCTAGAGATTAGGGTGACATCACCGACATGGGTGGCGCGGCCTGAAAATTCGAAAATCAGTGGGAAAGCATAACCAAATAAACCCGTTACCGAGTCATCTAGTGGAATACCTTCTGAAATCAGGGCTTTGGCGTAACGTTCATCAATGGCGGGTACTAATCCGAGTTTACTGATGATCTCTTGATTGTCATCTCTGACCACAATGCCTTCGATCATGGGGATCGCCAGCAAACCCTCGGCAATAGTGACTGCCTGCTGGGTATTGAGCTCCCATATGGCGCGTGTCAGGCTGCCACTGAAGGTCTTTTGCAAGGTGACTAGTTCACCTGTAATGTGACTTTTACTGGTAATATATTCACCGACAACTTGAAAGCAGGTTACTGCAAAAGTCAGTAAAAAATAGACTGACAGGACGGTTGTCAAAAGTTTCTTTGATAAACTTTCAGTCTGCATGCATGTGCCTGATATATTTGCCAATTATTGTAATATGTATGGTAATAGGTATGTTTTGTTTGATTGAATTCACCGGGAGTTTTCGCCGTTGTTGAACATAACAGTGGTCTATTAAACTTAGCCAACTAAAGCTGAAAAATAAATAAAAACACCACTTTATTCGTCTATTAATTTGGCCCCACCAAAAAACAATTTGCAACTATCATAGTTTTAATTTTTATATGGAAATATTTACAATAGAAAACAACAAGTTAAAGGTTGATATTGGGTTTGTCGAGAACTTTATCCTATTTTCGTCATTTTAAACCTGTCTTTTTGTTTTTACTATGTTAATTTAATTACGCAACACAAGATAACGCTGTCAAACAGTTTAAACGGCGTTGTTTAACCAACTAAAACGAAAAAAGTAGACACATCTAAATGAAACTAATTACGACAACCACCAAAACCCGCACCTTGACCATTATTGATGGTTGAGTCGCCTCGTTTTGTTGTTGTCAATGAAGCCCGAGGTTAACCCCCTCGGGCTTTTTTTTGGTCTAAATAAATCTGCTTAGGCCGCTTTATTTTTGTTTTGTAGACGCGGTACACGGATGTGCCGCCTTTTCAACCTGTTGGCAGAAATATTGCTCCTGCAATTTCTGCATATACAACATCCATGTTGAAAAAAAGTAAGTGAAGTTCAACTCGGCAACTGCTGTGCTTGAACGCAACGGTTTCCAAGAAGATACCATGGATGTATCTTTTTGGACGATAACAAAGAAGCTGGGAATATAGAGCAATGAGAGTTTTAAAGTTTGGTGGTTCATCGGTGGCCAATGTCCAACGCATCGAAAACGTCTGTCAGTTGATTGCAAACCAGGCCCAAACCAGCACCTTGACCGTGGTTTTGTCTGCGCCTAAAGGCGTGACGGATATGTTGGTCGAAATGGCACAGTTGAGCCATACAGGCGATGAATACCAGCAACAATTGACTCGTCTCGCCGATTTCATGTCAACACTGGTTGGCGGATTCAATGCCAGCCTGGGTGAATCAGCAGTACGACAGTTAAACGAATTTGTCACCGCTAAACTGGACCGCATCGGCACTTTGCTCGAAGGCGCAAAATTGTTGCAACACTGCCCAGACCACGTTAAAGCGCAGATCACCAGTGTCGGTGAACATGTCAGTGCACAAATAACCAAAGCTCTGCTCAGTAAAGCCGGTTTTGAAGTGGTGGTGCTTGACCCCACTCAGTGCATCAGGGCCAAGGGCGATTATTTAAACGCCAGCGCCGACATGGACGCAACGACTGCGCAAATGCGCGATGTGCTGGCCCGCAACAAAGCACAAGTTTACCTGTTGCCCGGTTTTATCGCCGCCAATCACCATAACGAATTGTGTACCCTCGGACGCAATGGCTCAGATTACAGTGCAGCCATTATCGCCTCTTGTATTGGTGCCGATGTCTGTGAAATATGGACTGATGTCGATGGCGTATACAGCGCCGACCCTCGCATGGTTAAAGATGCGATCCTCATTGAACAATTGTCTTACAAAGAAGCAATGGAGTTGTCTTATTTCGGCGCCAAGGTGTTACACCCCAAGACCATCAGGCCACTGGCACTGAGCCAAATCCCTTGCGTTATCAAAAATACATTGTCTCCTGAACAACCCGGCACGTTAATTAATCACGAAAGCCAAACCGCACCGCTTGCCAAAGCGTTGTCTTGTCTTGAAGACTTAACGGTCATGACCGTATCCGGTGCTGGTGTTAAACGCATGGTTGGCATGGTGAGCCGGGTATTTGCTACTTTAGCGAAAAACGACATCGCCGTGGTATTAACCACCCAATCGTCGTCTGAAATGAGCATCAGCTTTTGTATTTATCAAGAGTCGGCACAATTGGCCAAAGAATCGCTAGAAAACGAATTTGAGCTAGAGCTAGAAAATGACTGGTTAAACCCGGTCGCATTGTTTGAAGATGTCGCCATTGTCTCTTTGGTCGGTGATGGTATGCAGGCCAAAAAAGGCACCGCGGCCAAGTTTTTTGCTTCGTTGTCTCAAGCCCGGGTCAACATCGTTGCCATTGCACAGGACTCTTCAGAAGGGGCCATTTCAGCGGTTATCGAACGAAAATACCATGGCGCTGCTATCAAGGTTTGTCACGAAAACTTTTTTACTCACATACCAAGCATCGACTTGTTTGTGGTCGGCTGCGGGGTGGTTGGTAGCGAATTTATCAATCAGGTCAAAAAGCAGCGCCAGTTTTTGGTTGAACGTAACATCAAAATGCGGGTTTATGGCATAGCCAACAGCAACAACTTTTTGCTTGACCCGGCTGGCATTGCGCTTGATGACTGGCAACAACGATTGCCTCAAGCCCAGCAAAGTTTTTCACTGGATAACTTGGCTGATTTTGTCAAAGACAACCACCTAATCAACCCAGTATTGGTCGACTGTACATCTAGTGATTTTGTCGCCAAACAATATGTTGATTTTCTCGCGGCGGGTTTCCACGTTGTGACCCCCAACAAAAAAGCCAACACCGGTTCGATGGAATATTACCAACAGCTGCGTAAAACCGCATTGAGCCAAAAAAGACGCTTTTTGTACGAAACCACTGTGGGTGCCGGTTTGCCTGTCATCGACACTTTGCAGGGGTTATTTAATGCCGGAGATCAAATGGTGGGCTTTGAAGGTATATTGTCTGGCTCGTTATCTTATATCTTTGGCAAACTTGACGAAGGCATGTCCATTTCTCAAGCGACCACTATCGCCAAAGAAAATGGTTTCACCGAACCCGATCCGCGTGATGACTTAAGCGGCATGGACGTCGCGCGAAAATTGCTGATCATGGCACGAGAAGCGGGCATTAAAATTGAGTTGGGCGACATAGAAGTTGAATCCTTGTTACCGTCATCATTTGACGACAGTGGCTCGGTTGATGAGTTCATGCAAAACCTTGAAGGGTTGGATGAAGTTTACCGCGAGCGTATTAAGCAGGCCAAAGAGAAAGGCGAGGTATTGCGTTATGTCGGCAAGATCATTGGCGAAAAGTGCTCAGTGTCAATTCTCAATATCGACAGCAGTAATGCTTTGTATAATGTTAAAGATGGTGAGAATGCATTGGCCATTTCGAGCCTTTATTACCAACCCATTCCGTTTGTGATCAGGGGTTATGGTGCTGGTGCAGAAGTGACGGCTGCGGGTGTTTTTGCCGATACGCTCAGAACATTGTCGTGGCAGCAGGAGGTTTAAAATGGTTAGTGTGTACGCACCAGCATCAATAGGTAATGTCGGGGTCGGGTTTGATTTGCTCGGCGCGGCAGTTTCGCCAATTGACGGTTCGCTGTTGGGTGATGTGGTGACCTTGACCGGCGAGGTCGATGGTGATTTTCAGTTGAGCGTCAGGGGGCCATTTAAGGACGCTTTACCGCAAGACCAAAAAGAAAACATTGTTTATCAGTGCTGCGTGTATTTTCGTGACAGCCTATTGGAAAAGAGGGCGCAGGTGCCTTACTTGGCTTTGACGCTAGACAAAAACCTGCCGGTTGGCAGTGGTTTGGGCTCTAGTGCCACTTCAATTGTAGCGGCGTTACATGCTCTGAATGTTTATTTTGAACAGCCTTTTGAGCAAAACCAGTTATTGGCGATGATGGGCAAGTTCGAGGGGCAATTAAGCGGCTCAGTCCATTATGATAATGTCGCCCCCTGTTATCTTGGCGGGCTGCAATTGATGGTCAATGACGAGGATATTTGTCAGTCGTTACCGGTGCAAACTGACTGGTATTGGGTGATGGCATACTCTGGCATCAATGTTTCGACCAAAATGGCTCGGGATGTATTGCCAAAGCAAATCAGCATGGCTACCGCGATTGAATATGCGCGTAACTTGGCGGCCTTTGTCGATGCGCTGCATAAAGATGAGGGAGCCAAAGCTGGCGGTTTTATATCTGATCCGATTGCCGAACCTCACCGTCGACATTTGTTGCCCGGTTTTGCTGAAGTGACCACAGCGCTTAAAGCGCGCGGGGCAATTGCTTGCGGGATTTCCGGCTCTGGGCCAACGCTTTTTGCGATCACCGATTCGCTTGAAAAAGCCGAGCAATTCAAAGCTTTATTGATAAAAGATTACTTACAAAACGAGCAGGGGTTCTGTACCATTTGCTCCATAGATCAACAAGGGGCGCGGGTTTTACCCGAGTCTCCATAGTAGTAGGACGTTTTACATGCAACTTTATAATCTTAAACAACCAGAACAACAAGTTTCGTTTGAACAAGCCGTATTACAGGGGCTTGGTCAACAACAAGGGCTGTTCTTTCCAAAGAACCTCAAACCCATTGAAGATATCGATGCGCTGCTGGCTATGGATTTCAACAGCCGTAATGCATCAGTTTTGGCCCATTTGCTGGATCACGAATTGAGCGAAGAAGTACTAAAAGGGATGCTTGACGAAGCTTTCACTTTCAAAGCGCCACTTAAGCAGGTTGATGACAATAGCTACTGCCTAGAATTATTCCATGGCCCAACACTGGCGTTTAAAGATTTTGGTGCCCGTTTTATGGCGCAATGTCTTAAACGTTTTGGAGGAGACGAGAAGCTGACCATAGTCACTGCTACCTCTGGTGATACGGGGGCGGCCGTGGCTCATGCCTTTTATGGCATGGACAACGTCGATGTGGTGATCATGTATCCCAAAGGTAAAATCTCATTGCTTCAAGAGAAAATGTTCTGCACCTTGGGCAAAAACATCAAAACCATCGCAGTAGAAGGCACCTTTGACGATTGCCAACAATTGGTTAAACAAACCTTTGATGATCAAGACTTGCGCAGCCAAATGCGCTTGAACTCTGCCAACTCTATCAACATCAGCCGTATTGCCGCACAAGTTTGTTATTACTTTGAAGCGGTCGCACAGCTCAAGCAACAAAATGCCGACGATAAAGTGGTGATCTCAGTGCCCAGCGGTAATTTCGGTAACCTTACTGCTGGCTTGATGGCCAAGTGCCTTGGACTGCCAGTAGAGCGTTTCATTGCTGCAACCAACGTTAACGACACCGTGCCGCGTTATTGGCAAACGGGCAACTGGGCGCCTGCGGTCACTGTGCCTACGTTGTCAAATGCCATGGACGTGTGCGAGCCCAACAACTGGCCACGAATCGAAGAAATGTTCAAAGTAGGTTTGCTTGATAAGTCATGCTTGAGCACCACCATGGTAGATGAAGAAGATACTCAACTGTCGATGCGACAAATGTATCAGCAAGGTTTCACTTCTGAGCCTCATGCGGCAGTGGCTTATAAAGCGCTTAAGCGTAGCATTGTTGATGGCGAAGTGGGGTTGTTTCTTGGCACCGCGCACCCGGCTAAGTTTAAAGAAAGTGTTGAGAATGTACTGGGTCAGCCCATTGCTTTGCCTAAAGAGCTGGCGGCTTGTGCTACTGAAGATATTCTTTCACATAGCTTTGATGCTGACTATTCTGCCCTGCGGGCTTTCTTGCTGGCGCAACGTTAAAAGATAAATGCTCTCAACACGGAGGCACGGAGCCACGGAGAAAGAAAGAGAAGGTCAAAAGCATTATAAAGACAAAAATAAGTTCAAAAAACAATGCTGGCATCATGGCGGCTTAGCATGTAAAACCTATTTTTCTTTTAAGTCTTTTAAGTCTTTTTATTTTCCTCTTTCTTTCTCCGTCCCTCCGTGGCTCCGTGTTGAGGCTTTTGACCTTAAAAGTGCCGTAGGCGCGATTCAAAAAGGATAAAACGGATGCCAACATGGCATGACATTATAGAAACAGAAAAACAACAGCCGTATTTAAGCGACACCATAGAATTCGTAGAGCAACGCAGGGCGGAGGGCGTGATGATTTTTCCCCAGCAAGCCGACGTATTCAATGCGTTCAAATACACCGAGTTTGACGATGTAAAGGTTGTTATTCTTGGCCAGGACCCTTACCACGGGCCAGACCAAGCCCATGGTTTGTGTTTTTCTGTGTTGCCGGGGGTTAAAACGCCGCCGTCATTGAAAAACATGTATAAAGAACTGGCCCAAGACATTGCCAGTTTTGTTATCCCGCAACAGGGCTTTTTAGAGTCTTGGGCTAAACAAGGCGTGTTAATGATTAATTCTGTGCTCACGGTAGAGCAGGGCATTGCCAATTCACACAAGCATTTGGGTTGGGAGCAGTTTACCGACACGGTTATCGCCAAAGTAAATGAACACCGCAGTGACGTGGTTTTTTTGTTGTGGGGGGCGCCTGCGCAGAAAAAGGGCCGCTTTATCGACACCAATCGGCATCATGTACTTAAAGCACCGCATCCGTCACCGCTGTCGGCATATCGTGGTTTTTTTGGTTGTGGTCATTTTTCAATGACTAACGAGATATTGCTGGGGTTGGGGAAGACGCCAATCAATTGGCAAGTGTAATAAATGGGCTCGCATCTTTATTGGGGGACCCCGCCGAAACGGGGCATCCTGATTGGACTAAAGTCCCAAATCCTCCATATCCATTTCTAATGAATAATCATCATCACGGAGTTCCTTCATCAATTCGTAGCGGTCCCTGATAGCTTCTATTTCGCGCCATCTTTGTTTAGCTGTGGCTTTTTTTGCGCTTTTTGACGGGCTTTTATTGATTTGATTCATATTACTGCCTCTGTTGTTATTTTTTTATGCACTGCGTAAGCGACGGTATTAGTAACATAATTATAACAATTTTGCAAGTCGGACCAGTGTGGGTGAGAAGTAAAGGGGAAGATGGGGGTTAAACGGGGTCTTGTTAGGGGCTAGTGGTACGTGGAGTGGTGGCTTCGTTAGAGGCAGGTGGGACGGAGGCTAAGCAATGGGGTCAAAGCACTTGAACTTGTCGAACAAAAAAAAGATTTTTGTTCGACAAAATCAAGTGCACTGACCCCGGCTGGTGATGGCTGGCAAAATACTCTGATTGTCAGATGGTTTTTCTACCAGCCACCATCAGCCGGGGAAAGAGCAGATTGCAAAAATGGGAATCGCTTGGAACGCTTGCGTTCCCAGTTTTGTCAACTGCTCTGTCCCCTGTTGCCTAGCCTCCGTTACTCCAGCCCTCAACGAAGCCCCTTTTTAATCACAAGCCCGCTCTAATCATGGCTTCCAATTTTTCTTGGTCGGCGGCAAAACCGCGAATACCTTCGGCTAGTTTTTCGGTTGCCATCGCATCGTCGTTCATCATCCAGCGGAATTCGCTTTCACTCAAGGCCGCTGGTGGGGCTTTTTTGTCGTTGGTATCTTTGAGTTTGGTTGGTAAGTCGCCGCGTGCCAAAGACAGTTTACCCATTAGAGCAGGGCTGATGGTTAGCTTGTCGCAACCAGCCAGCTCCATGATTTCTGCGCTGTTTCTGAAGCTTGCGCCCATCACGATGGTTTTGTAACCGTGGGTTTTGTAATAGTTGTAAATCTTCTGCACCGATACTACGCCCGGATCCTCGAACGGTTCATAACTGTCTTTGCCAGTCTTGGCTTTATACCAGTCGAGTATACGGCCAACAAAGGGTGAGATCAGGGTGACATTGGCCTCGGCACAGGCGCGGGCCTGAGCAAAACCGAACAATAAGGTCAAATTACAGCTGATGCCTTCTTTTTCCAGTATTTCAGCCGCTTTAATGCCTTCCCAAGTGGAGGCTACTTTGATCAACACACGTTCTTTGCCGATACCCACGTCTTTATACATGGCGATTAACTTATGGGCTTTTTCAATCATCGCTTGGCTGTCGAAAGACAACCGGGCATCAACTTCTGTTGAGATAAGGCCAGGGATCAATTGATTGATTTCGCTGCCGATTTTTACCGCCAGCCAATCTGCGGCATCGTCAATCTGTTGCGCTGTATCGTCTGATTGCTTAGAGGCCCACTCGGTGGCTTCGAGCAACAGATGTTTGTATTCGTCAAGACAGACCGCTTTATAAATCAAAGATGGGTTGGTGGTTGCGTCAGTGGGGGCAAATTCTTTGATAGCGTTGATTTCGCCGGTATCAGCGACAACTTGAGTGACTTTTTTTAACTGATCTAAAAGTGTTTCCATTAAAAACTCCGAAAAAGCCGTGCTGTTTGTTAAATGGAAAAAACAGCGCGGAGGGTAAGCTAGGGCTTGGCAGGTGTCGGCAATTGCTCCATGCATTGCTCTACTAAGCACTTCCATGTGCAAAAAGACTGCGGGATAACCTCAGCCGTTTGCCTATTAAACACTGTTTATCCTGTGTTTGACAATCAAAAACTGCTCTTAGTGGCCAAATTTCCTGTCCAGCTGGTCAAATTATAAAAAAGTGGGCGGAACATGGATGTACCGCCATTTCAACTTGTTGAAATGTGAGAGAAGTTTCACTTGCTTAAACGTAGCGGTCTCCTAAAACATCACATGGATGTATGTTTAAGGACGATAATAGGGGAATGTTAAGATTGAGTTGTCACTGGCAAGCATTTTCCTATAGTCTAAAGTGTAAACTAGATTCCATTCAGAAACATTCGTTTGTGGACGGGCACAATCAATGGGCTCACATCAGGAGCAAGACTCGATAAATTAATGATTTTTCCCAGCAAGTTCTATTCGGACAAGAAAATACTGATTGTTGATGACTGTGAACCCATTCGTTCAGCGGTTAAAGCGATGCTGCAAAAAATCGGCTTTAACAAGATAAGCTCCGCCAATAATGGGTTGATAGCGGTCCAAAAATGCGAAGACAGTATGTTCGATTTTCTGCTGGTGGATTTTAATCTCGGCGATGGTAAAGACGGTTACCAGCTGTTTGAAGAGCTAAAATTCAAAGAACTGCTTTCGCCGATTTGTTGTTTTATCATGATGAGTGCCGAAAGCCGTCGTCAGATTGTACACGGCATGATTGAGCTGCAACCTGATGATTACCTGCTCAAACCCTTCACCTACAAAGGCCTTGAAAAACGCTGTGGCCGAACCTATCAAAAGAAAAGTGCACTCATTAAGGTTTACGAAGCGATTTTTGCTGATGACCCGCAAAAAGCCATTAAAGCCTGTGAAAAAGCGTCACGCAAAACCCCGGAATATGCGGGTATGGCCTTAAGGGTTAAAGGCGAATTACTGCTAAAAACCCGTGAATATGAAACCGCCCAAAAAATGTATCAGGCTGTTTTGAGCACCCGTCCGTTGCCATGGGCAGTACTTGGCAATGCGATTGCCAGTATCAAGTTGGGTGAAACCCGTGATGCTGAGCGTATCCTTCTCGAGTTGGCTGCACTGGATGAAACCAAGGTCGAAGCGCTAGACTGGCTGGGTAGATTGTATATTGGCCAACAAAAAAATACTCAGGCTCAGGCTAAACTGGCTGAAGCAGCCAAAATCTCGCCGCGCAACATTCATCGCCAAAGGGCGTTAGCCAATTTGTGCATTATCAATGGTGAAATCGACGAAGCGGTGCGAGCTTTTTCTAAAATCATCACAGCTTCAAGATATTCGGTTTATGATACCCCAGAAAATTACCTTAACTTTGCGCGCTGCCTGATAGACCTGTGCGGTGAATCAAACAAACTCGATGCCGCCAAACAAATAGGCAAAGCGCTGGACGTGTTAAACAGCGTAGGCAGGCGTTTTTACTCCGAGGTATACAAACCCCAAGAATTGGTGATCCAAGCCCGTATCAATGCCTCCAAGGGCAATATGGAAGAGGCGAGGGACCAGCTCAGCGAATGTGAAAAATTAAAAGTGGCTGAACTGACGGCCGATCAGTGTCTTGACAGGGCCAAAGCGTATTTTTCAACTGGCAACCTGTCAAAATCAGACGAATACATGACCCAGTTGGATGAACTGACTGATAACGACGATTTGGTTTCGAGTACCCTAAAAGTACTGGTCAGCAAAGAAAAAGAAGATCACGAACAACTGCGCGAAAAAATCCGCATCCTCAACAATGAAGGGCTATCGGCCTATCAAAACGGCATTTTCAGTCAAGCCATGGCCAGTTTCAAAGAAGCCTTTATTTTTATGCCCAGCAATGCGTCTTTAGCGCTTAATCTGGTGCAGTCGATTGTTAAAACTGGCGCTTGTGATCAGGATTCAAAACATTTGGCGAAAAAGTGCATGGAATTGATTGATCAAAGTGAATTGAGTGAGAGTAATACCCGGCGGTATTTGGCGATTCAGGATGAGTTGTTTGAGTTGGTGGCTTCTTAGGGAGGTGGGCTTGGTAGGTTTTGGGGCGGTGGCTTCGTTGGTGGCTTCGTTAGTGGCTGGTGGAACGGAGGCTAGGCAACAGGGGACAGAACAGTTGACAAAATTGGGAACGCTAGCGTTCCAAGCGATTCCCATTTTTGCAATCTGCTCTTTCCCCAGCTGGTGGTGGCTGGTAAAGGAGGAACCAACGGGCGGCTCAGGCTGGGGAAAGACCAGCTCGCATAAACTGAGAACGCGAAGCAGTTCCATGTTTTTGACGACTGCTCTGTCCCCTGTTGCTAGCCTCCGTTCCTCCAGCCCCTAACAAAGCCCCAATCTACAGCGACTCAATCTCCGCCTTCTGCTTCTCCAACTTCGCTTTCGTCACTTCAAACTCAACAAGTTTAGCCTTCTCTTTATCAATAACCGCAGCTGGCGCTTTGCTAACAAACTTCTCGTTTGACAACTTGCCAGACACTCTGCCCAAATCGACAGACACTTTATCTAGCGCTTTTTGAATACGCGCCAGTTCTGCATCTTTGTCTATCAAACCCGCCATCGGTATCAACAATTCCATTTCGCCAATTAGCGCAGTTGCCGACATTGGTGCTTTGGCATCATCTGCCAATATGTCGGTTTGCTCTAATCTGGCCATGGCGTACAAGAACGTTTGGTTTTCGTCAAGACGGCGCTTGTCTTCATCGCTAACGTGACGTAACAAAATGCTTAATGGTTTGCTTGGGGCGATGTCCATTTCGCCGCGAATGTTACGCACTGCAATGATAAATGATTTGACCCATTCCAAATCGCTCATTGCGCCTGCATCGACGTTGTCAGCATTATATTCAGGGAATGCTTGTACCATGATGCTGTCGGCTTCAATGCCTTTGAGCGGGGCGACACGTTGCCAGATGGTTTCGGTGATGAACGGCATCAACGGGTGCATCAGCTTGAGCAATGATTCGAGTACTGAAACCAAAGTGTGACGGGTGCCGCGTTGTTGCGCTTCATTGCCTTTTAATAACACCGGTTTGGTCAATTCTAAGTACCAATCACAGAACTGGTTCCAGGTGAATTCATAAATGATTTGCGCGGCAATATCAAAGCGGTAGGTGTCCATGGCTTCACGGAACGATTGTACAGTTTGTTCAAACTGGCCGATGATCCATTTGTCTGCCAGAGACAATTCCATTTCGCCATTCCCTTGTGAAGTAGTCCCCTGTAAAGAGCGCCCACAATCTTGATCTTCAGTGTTCATCAACACGTAACGGCTAGCATTCCACAGCTTGTTACAGAAGTTGCGGTAACCTTCTAAGCGTTTCATGTCCCAGTTGATGTCGCGGCCCGTAGAGGCCAGCGCCGCCAAAGTGAATCGCAACGCATCGGTACCGTGAGGCTCAATGCCTTTGGGGAATTCCTTAAGCGTACGCTTTTTGATTTTTCCCGCTTCTTTGGGCTGCATCATGTTGCCAGTGCGTTTTTGCACCAAATCGTCGGCAGAAATACCGTCAATCATGTCCAATGGGTCGATAACATTACCCTTTGATTTAGACATTTTGTTGCCTTCCTCATCACGGATAAGGCCGGTAACATACACTGTTTTGAATGGAACTTGTGGTTTGCCGTTTTCGTCTTTGACAAAATGCATGGTCATCATGATCATTCGGGCAACCCAAAAGAAAATGATGTCAAAGCCGGTCACCAAAACATCGGTCGGGTGAAAGGTACGCAAGTCTTCAGTATCTTCTGGCCAGCCCAAGGTTGAGAATGTCCATAATGCTGACGAAAACCAAGTATCCAAAACGTCTTCGTCACGGGTTAGTTTGGTATCAGAGGCAAGATTATTTTTCTGGCGAACTTCTGCCTCGTCACGACCAACGTAAACTTTGCCGTCTTCGTCATACCATGCCGGAATTTGATGACCCCACCACAACTGACGTGAAATACACCAATCTTGAACATCGTTCATCCACGAAAAATACATGTTTTCGTATTGTTTTGGCACAAATTCGATATCGCCATCAACCACCGCTTTGGTGGCTACTTCGGCCATTGGTCCAACCCGCACATACCATTGGTCGGTCAGCATCGGTTCGATGACAACACCCGAACGGTCGCCGTAAGGAATGGTCATGTCGTTGTCGGTGATTTGGTCGAGCAGGCCCATTTCGTCGAACTTGGCGACCATCGCCTTTCTGGCGACAAAGCGGTCTAAACCGGCAAATTCTACTGGCAGGGCGGCATCAAAGATAGTGCTGACTTCACCGTTGGTGTTGTAAACGTCGGCTGTGGCCAAAATGGCGGCATCTTGATCAAGAATGTTGATCATTGGCAATTTGTGACGCTTGCCCACTTCGCAGTCATTAAAGTCGTGGGCTGGGGTGATTTTAACGCAGCCTGTGCCTTTTTCCATGTCGGCGTGTTCATCGGCGACAATCACAATGCGTCGATTGACCAGCGGCAACACAATATGTTTGCCAATTAAATCGTTGTATCTTTGGTCATTTGGGTTAACCGCAACGCCAGTGTCACCGAGTACGGTTTCTGGACGAGTGGTCGCGACTACCAAATAATCTTTACCGTCTTTGGTTTTCAAACCATCGGCCAGCGGGTAACGCAAATGCCACAAATGGCCCTTTTTGTCTTTGTTTTCGACTTCGAGATCTGAAATGGCAGTGTGGAATTTTGGATCCCAGTTAACCAAACGTTTGCCGCGATAAATCAGGTCTTGTTCATACAAAGTGACAAACACTTCTTGAACCGCGTTAGACAAACCGTCGTCCATGGTGAAACGCTCGCGATCCCAATCGACCGAAGTGCCCAAACGGCGCATTTGTTTGGTGATGGTGCCGCCGGATTCTTTTTTCCAGTCCCAAATCTTGTCGATAAACTTTTCACGACCTAACTCTTTACGAGTCGGACCATTTTCGGCCGCTAACTGACGTTCAACCACCATTTGAGTGGCGATACCCGCGTGGTCGGTACCGACCTGCCACAAGGTATTGTTACCCTGCATTCTTTTGTAGCGGGTCAGGGCATCCATGATGGTTTGTTGAAAAGCGTGGCCCATGTGCAGGCTGCCGGTAACGTTTGGCGGCGGGATCATGATGCTGTAGGCATCGCCTTGGCCAGACGGTTTAAAGTAACCTTTATCTTCCCATTGCTGGTAAGTGTTACTCTCGATATCTTGTGGATTGTAGGTTTTATCCATGACGTAAAGTTAAACCTTGCTTTGTTATCGTCCTGAAACTCTCATCCTTGTGAGATTCCAGGAAACAGTTACGTTCAAGCAAGTGGAACTTCACTCACTTTTCAACAAGTTGAAAAGGCGGTACATCCATGTACCGCATCATGTTATATTTACATTTCGGTGGTGCTCAGTTGATAACCGCACTGCCGATAAAATTTGTAGCGTTCACGCGCTGCCTGCTTTTGCTGCTCATCAGCTGGCACAAAATCAATAATTTGACGAAATTGACTGACAAAACCCGGCACCAAAGTGGCCAGGTTAATCATGATTGCGCGGTGATTGGACGGCGGCTTGAAGCTAATCTCAACCGGGGCACCATTACGGGGGCCTTCTCCGGCAAGATTGTGCGGCACAAAAGCATCGGCCTCAAAACCCCACAAATGTTCATCGACCAAATGCGCATGTTGCTCCGATTCGGTATAGATAAACACGCGTTTGCCTTCGCGGAATAAGTTGGCTGCCAGTTTGCAGGCCTGATCGAAATGAGCCGGAACCGCTGTTTTTGAATTCAGGGTATCCGGCTCATCTTGTTGTTTTACAACATAAAACGTAGATTGCATGATTTTTTCGAGGGTCTACTGTTGGTTTTAGCTCTCTGTCTCAACGCCAGCTCGGTTCATCAAGAACTGAGTCAACATTGGCACGGGTCGGCCTGTAGAGCCCTTGTCAGGGCCACTGCGCCATGCCGTACCGGCAATATCAAGATGCGCCCAGTTATATTTCTTGGTGAAACGCGAAAGGAAACAAGCGGCGGTGATGGTACCGGCTGCTTTGCCACCGAGGTTGGTGAAATCAGCAAACGGGCTGTTTAACTGCTCTTGATATTCATCCCACAATGGCAAACGCCATGCTCTGTCACCACTTTGTTCTGATGCGTTGATTAACTCATGGGCAAGCGGGTTGTGAGTGCTCAGTAATCCACTGGCATGTTTACCAAGGGCGACAACACAGGCACCAGTCAAAGTCGCCACATCAATAACTGTATCTGGGTCAAAACACTCAACATAAGTCAGCGCATCACACAGTACTAAACGACCTTCGGCATCAGTGTTTAACACTTCAACTGTTTGGCCAGACATAGTCGTCAAAATATCGCCTGGACGATAAGCATTGCCACCGGGCATGTTTTCACAACCGGCCAATACACCAATCACGTTGATGTTGAGGTTCAATTCGGCCAATGCGTGCATGGTACCGTAAACACCGGCAGCTCCGCCCATGTCCCATTTCATCTCATCCATGGCTTCAACGCCCTTGAGTGAAATACCGCCACTGTCAAAAGTCAGGCCTTTACCGACCAATACGATGGGGGCGACACTTTCGTCGGCACCGTTATAGTGAATGATTGACATTTTTGACTCTTGAACCGAGCCTCGGCCAACGGCCAAGTAACAATGCATACCCAAGTCATTCATCTGTGCTTCATCGATGATATTGGTGGTGATGCGCTCGTAATTGTCGGCCAGTTCCAATGCTCTGTCTGCTAAATAAGTCGGCGTACAGATGTTTGGTGGCATGTTGCCAACGTCTTTACAGTCGGTCATACCCTTGGCGATGGCCAAGCCATGATTGATGGCGTTTTCGCCAAGCGACAGTTCGCGGCGGGTCGGTACATTGAAGACCATTTTGCGTAATGGGCGACGAGTTTCGTCTTTTTTGCTTTTCAGTTGATTGAAGCTGTACAGACCATCTTGGGTAGTTTCGACCGCTTGACGGACTTTCCAGTAGGTATCACGGCTTTTAACATGTAACTCAGTTAAAAAGCAGACCGCTTCCATCGAACCCGTTTCGTTCAAAGTGGTGATGGTTTTGGCAATGATTTGGCGGTATTGACGTTCGTCGAGTTCACGTTCTTTACCACAGCCGACCAACAATACCCGTTCGCTTAAAACGTTTGGTACGTGGTGCAATAACAACATTTGGCCCGGCTTGCCTTCGAGGTCGCCACGGCGCAGCAGATTACTGATGTAACCATCGCTGATCTTGTCCAGTTGTTCGGCTACCGGAGACAGGCGGCGAGG
>JABSOG010000569.1 GCA_013216025.1 Algicola sp.
GCTTCCGGCTTCGCCGTTCTCGGCAATAGTTCCAGACATTGCTCTAACTTCCCACATCCATGTGGTCGAACCGCGACAGGAGTCACTATTGACTTTTGCGACACCCTCTTGGGTATATACCCCTTTTATCACAATAATATATGAAGTGTACTGCTTTGCGATTATACTTAGCGTTGGTTATGCTAACAGGCAGGGGGTTGTTAATAATGAAAAGAGTTTTAGTGATAGATGATGACACTGATTTTAATCAAATATTAAAAGAACAGTTAGAATGGGCAGATTATGAAGTCGCTTGTGCATTTGACGGCAATCAAGGGTTGGATATCTACAAGTCGTTTAAACCCGATGTGGTGGTCACTGATATTATTATGCCCAACAAGGACGGTATTGAAGTGATTTTAGCGTTGGTGAATGACGACGAATGTCAGTGTAAAATTGTGGTGATGTCGGGTGGTGGCAGGATCGCGGGTATCGAATATCTAAAACTGACCGAGAACCTTGGCATAAAAAACATTCTTGAAAAACCTTTTTCTTTTGTCGCCCTGCAAAAGGCGATAGAAAGTAGTTAAGGGGCAGCCTCGCCTTAGCAATTAATTCACTTCTATGAAATTTCCTTTCTCTCAATCCCTTGTGGTTATCGATAAGCCCCTACGCTGTGATAATAACTGGTATTTTTTTAACATCCCTTGGAGAGTATCAAAGCTGATGGGTTTGCTTAAAAATTCGTTAAACCCGGCTTGTTTGACCTTGTCTTTGGTTTTGTTCATCACATCGGCAGTGACCGCAATTATCACGGTATTATTGAATTGGGCTTCGGCTTTCAGTTTTTTCACCGCGTCGTATCCATCCATCCCGGGCAAGTTCAAGTCCATCAGAATGACGTCTGGCTGGTACTCGGCCGCATAAATGGTGCCCAACTCGGCGTTTCCAGCACAAATCAAACGAGCGGTGATTATGTCTTCAAAGTAGCCTTGCATCAGCTCAATGTTCGATAGGTTGTCTTCAATGTAAAGGACCGTCAGGTCGATGGTTGCCGGATTGAGTGAGGGAAGGGACAAGTTTGGGACGGCACCCAGTGTTGATTGCTTCAACGCGATTAATTTGGTATAGGGCAATTCAATCCAAAAACTTGAACCCGCACCCAATTTACTCTTGACGCCGACACTGCCATGCAGGTTTTCGATGTTTTTCTTGGTGATGGCAAGACCAATGCCGGTGCCCTGAATATTGCTGTTTTCAAGGCCAAGGCGATTAAACGGAATAAACAATTCGCAGATGGACTCGGTGGCAATGCCGATGCCGTTGTCAGAGACGGTAATGCGGGTGGTTTGAGTGGGTTCATTGACATCAACGGTGACAAAGATAATGCCGTTTTCTTTGTTGTATTTAACCGCATTGCTGAGGTAATTGAGCATCGCCTGTTTGAGCATAGTGAAATCACCGTCTATCACAGGCACCATGCGCTGGCTGAACAACACCGGAATTTTAACGCCTTCAGGGGTTTGCAGGCTAAGGCCTCTTTCTTCGGCCTGGGGAGTGATTAGGTGAATCGCTTCGTCAATCACTTCTTTGATGTTGACCGCTGCAAATTTTGGTGCCCTGTTGCCCGATTCGATTTTGGCTAAGTCTAAAATACCGTTGATCAGCGTCAGCAGGTGTTCACCTGCTTTGAAAATAGCCTCAATATTGCCGGTAATGCGGTGGGTAAATTCGACCTCTTTTTGCCTGAGCAGTAATTGTGAAAAACCCAGCACCGCATTGAGTGGGGTGCGCAATTCGTGGCTCATGCTCGATAAAAACTCAGATTTGGCGCGGTTGGCCGATTCGGCGTCTAGTTTGGCCTGATTGAGCTTTTGTTTTTGGACAATATCGTCGGAGATATCGTAACTGATACTGAAGCGATATTGGCGATTGTTGCTGGGATCTTCAAACTGACCAAGAGAAACGTGGGCGACAAATGTCGAGTCGTCGGTTCTTTTTGATTGCAGTTCGCCAGACCAGTGGCCTTTTTTAGTCATCGATTGTTCGATGTCTTGATGCATCATTGAAGATTCAAAATTCAGCGCCAAAAAATCACTGTAATGATGTTTGGATACATCCTTTTCGTGGCGGAATGCGAGCTGGTGGGCAGGGTTGGCATAAATCAGGTGGCCGGAATAATCTGACACCATGATGCATTGATCGCTTGATTCGATAATCTGCTTGAACAGTTGTAATTCGGTTTCTTTGTTTTTTCGTTCGGTGATGTTCTGAACCACGCCGATCATTGATGTGGCGATGCCATCGGCATCACGAATCACTTCAGCTTGCTGTTGTAGCCATTGTATGGATTTAGCAGGCCCAACCACTCGGTGCTCAATGTCATATTTTTCGGCTTGATCGACGCATCGACTGATGGCTTTAACGACAGAATCTCGATCACCCGGGTGAACCTGCGAGATAAAATGCTCGAATTCCTGGGTCAGGCTCTGTTGTTTGTCACCAAACATCGGTGAGGTTAATTCTGACCAGAACATTTGGCCGGATTGGATATCCCACTGCCAGTTGCCAATGTTAGAAAATGCTTGGCTTTGCTCTAAACGCTCTTTGGCCAGACGCAGGCTTTCTGCTTGGGCCAACTGCTCCGAAATATCCTGAAATACCCCGTATATGGTGCTTAACTCGCCCATTGATGCTTCGCAAATGCCCTTGAGCACTACGTGTTTGAGCTCGCCTTTACTGGTTTTTACCGGGATCGACAGTGACAAAGGCATTAGGTGGTCAAAGCTTTTCTGGATGGCATCAATAACGCTTTGTTGCCCTGAGGGGGCAATTAACTTGTAGAGTGTGTCGATGTTGACGATGTTGTCAGCTTCGCTGGGTAACATGAGTATTTGAAAAACTTGATTGGAACACCAAAGTTGACTTTTTTTAACATCATAACGCCAATAACCCATTTTCACCATCGCCTCAGACAATTCTTGGGAACGGTTTTTCTCGGCAATATGGGCAATCAATTCGAGTTCTTTTGAAATATCTCGAAAGACATAAATCACCATGGTGGAATCATTCTCAACCACAGATTGTTGCGACACCATAACGGTAACCTGGCGTTTTAGGCGGCTGTTAAGACGCGCGAGTTTTTCATTTTGACCCCAGTTTTCTCCCATGCCTTGCAACAACTTTTTTATGTGGTTCAACTCGGGGGTGTCGGATTGATAGAGGTTGCGGACATTTTGGTGAAGAATGTTGTCTAGCTCGTCATCAAATAGTGCTAAAAAGCTGTCATTGGCATCTAACACTTTAGATTTTTCGTTGACATAAACGATACCATCAGGGCTGTAATTGAACAGCGTTTCAAATTTATTGTGTTGGTACTCAATTTGACGGTACATCTGTACTTCGTCGGTGATATCTCGAATAAAAGCGGCGAAGTACGACTTTTTGCCGACAATGACTTCGTTGATTGACAAGCTGACGTTCAGTAGAGTACCGCCTTTCTTACAGGCTGTGACTTGACGCTCCGTGCCGATAAACTTGTTTATTTCAGTTTCAAGGAAAGTGTCGAGATATTGGTCGTGCTGTTTGGCTCGCGTGTCTTGCATTAAAACGCTGATGTTTTGCGCGATCAATTCTTGGGGTTCATAACCGAAGATGTTGAATATCGCCTGATTGGTATGAATGATTTGACCTAAGTGGTCGATGATCACAAACCCATCGGTGTTTGAATGGCCAATGGCTTTGATTTGGGCTTTGTTAAGAATATGACGAGTTGTGGCAAACAGCGGCAGTTTGGGTAGCACAATACACACGCCGACACCGATGGTTATGCCCAACAGTAATATTAACAGTGAATTTAAATCAATCATCGAGCGGCCTAGTCTATATTTTGTAACAGTCGATCTATGGTGATGAGTTTGTCATCGATGTCGATTGAGGACGCCATAAGCGTGTCTAATCGACTTTTGGTTTGCGCCAAAATCGTCGCAACGTCTGACTCAAGACTGCGATTAACGCCGATATTGATGAGTTTGCTGCGTAATGTTTGTTCCAGTTCATCAAATACCACATCGAGCTGTTTCTCTAGTTGACACACCTCAATATTAACTTGGTTGAAGCTGTCGTTTACCCCAGTCTTTAATGCTTCTATGGCTGTTTTTCGTACCCGGCGACGGTTTTCTTCACTTTGAATATACAATATCCGGCTATTGATGATCTCTAGCAAAATAACCAAATGATCTTTTACCCGGCCTAACAAGGTTTCATCGGTGGGCAGGTTCTTGATTAACAGCGAGCACTGACGTGAATTAAACAGGATGTTTTTGCCAAAGGGCACAATGCGTTTGGCGCGTTTTCCCAGCTCTAAAATCTCTGATTCGAGTTGGCTGACGTTATCAAGCGGGTATTGTTTGATATGGTGTTCGGTGCGAAATTCTACCGAACAAATTAGGCGAAAACTAAGAATGACGCTGCTGGTGGCTTCATATAATTCATCAAACGTGTCGATGGTTAATGAATTGGTGAAAAACTCGATTAATAACCCCAACTCACTCGATTGCTGCATAGAGGCAAAAGCGGCTAGTGATGCTTCTTCCATTTGCTGCTCAAGTTCGTTTTGCTGGTGAATACGTTTTTCGTAGGCTTCGAGTTTGTATTCGAGTTCGGCCAGATTGACCGGTTTGCAAATATAATCATCGCCACCGGCTTCATAAGCTTTCAATTTGTCTTCAAGGGAGTTTAACGATGAGATGAAAATGACAATGATTTCTTTGGGCAGCGTCATGCTTCTCAATTCACGACAAACATCATAACCACTGGTATCGGTCAGCATGATATCAAGCAGAATGATGTCGGGTTCGCAATCGAGAACTAACTCGCCAATAGGTTCGTCACCGGGTGATGAAATTACATCAAAATGCATTTCCAACGCTTGTTGGAGCAAATTTAAATTTTGATGATTGTCATCAATCGACAGCACTCTTAATTTGTCGCTCAATCTTGAATGATCCCTGGTTGCATCTTGTGCCAGCATAGCTGGGCTGAGTTAGATTAACCTTAGTTCAAGATTGCGGTTTTTTCCGGGCGAAATTTGGGAAAAGTGACTTGTGGGGGACGTAATATTATAAAAATAAAGGGCCTTGGTTTTTGTCAGCCCTTTTTTATCTGACTATTCGGTTAACGCCACTTTATATTGCAACCAACACTCGGTTTTTGCGCCGCATCAATCGGTGTTTTGTGCTTGAGGGCTTGCAAGGCGCTATAGATATAACTGCCGCTGACAGCGATATTATTGCCCGGGCGACTGTCGTCAAATTGACCACGATAAACCAGCTTTTTATTGCCGTCGAACAGGAAAAAATCGGGTGTGCAGGCGGCGTCATAAGCTTTGGCGACTTGCTGGCTTTGGTCGTACAAATAGGGGAATTGATAACCCCTTTGTTGACTTTCGATGACCATTTTTTGTGGACTGTCGTCAGGATAAGCATCGGCGTCGTTGGCGCTGATACCGACCATACCGACATTAAAATCACCAATGTCGCGGCTCATTTTGGCCAAACCTTCGGCCAGATGAATCACATAGGGGCAGTGGTTACTCATAAACACCACCAACAGTCCGTTGGTTTTGACCAATTGGTCAAGGTTATGTTGTTCACCCTCGCCGTTGGGCAAATTAAATTGTGGTGCATCGGTGCCCAGTGGCACCATGGTTGAAGGCGTTAA
>JABSOG010000570.1 GCA_013216025.1 Algicola sp.
GAATACGGTAACGTGTTGAATTTAGGCAGAAGAACACGAACGGTCAGCCCGGCGTTGAAAAAAGCGTTGGATATCAGGGACGAAACCTGCCGCTTTCCCGGTTGCTGTGCAAACAAATATGTTGAATTTCATCATGTTAAACATTGGGGCGATTTTGGCCCGACCAATCCAGATAACTTGGTTAAGTTATGCAGATTTCACCATGATAAATTGCACCAAGGTCATTTCACTGTACATTTGCAACAACAAACCAAACAGAATTATGGTCAAAAGTGGCTATTTAAAACCGCTGCTGGTGAAGTCATAGAACCCAATCCTATATTGCCTATGTCCAAAACCAATGACTTTTTTGAAGAGGAATGGCCAAATATCGACAGTCAAACGGCAGTTTCTCGTTGGCGGGGCAAACCATTGAATTACCCAAGGGTGATTAAAGATTTGTTGCGGTGTAAAAAGTCGAATAAAGGGCGTGGTCGTAACAAAAAACCTTAAAATTAGGTATTCGTTGTTTTTGTGCATATTCGGTTTACTGTTTGAGCACTATTAGCCATAATACCGCCTTACCGTTTTTGTTGTTTTTTTAAGCTGTACGAGAATTCAAGTGACGCAGCTTTAAAGCTTTTGATTAAACTAGTGAGTTTGAAAATTAAATGATTAATGAAAAAAAATACCAAATATTTGTGAGTTCGACTTACAAAGATTTATGGCAAGCTCGCGAAAAAGTGATTGAAACAATTTTGAACCTTTATCATTTTCCTCTTGGCATGGAGATGTTCAGCGCGGATGACGATGAACAATGGGCCATTATTCAAGAAATGCTCAGCTGTACAGACTATTATGTTGTGATAATTGGACATAAGTATGGTTCTGTTACAGCCGAGGGGGTTAGTTATACAGAGAAAGAGTATGACTATGCTGTTGAGAAAGGTATACCTGTTATGGCTTTCATCAGGAATAGGGAAGTTGCATTGAAACCTTCGGAAAAGGAATCGTCGTCGAAATTGAATCGCAAACTGGATGCGTTTATAGCGAAGGCTACAGCAGGAAAAATGTGTAACTTTTGGGATGAAATGGATGATTTGGCAACCAAGATCGCAGTCGCGTTGCCTAAAATGTTCGTAAGAAAACCACAAATAGGTTGGATAAGAGGTAGTGAAGGGGTTTCAAAAGAACTTTCCCAAGAGCTTGCTGAATTAAGTAATGAAAATAGAAAGTTAAGGGAAAAAGTCAGGAACTTGGAAAGCCAAGTGGTTACGGAAAAACCGCAACTTGCTGTAACGCTATCACCTGACAGTGCAACGAAGTTAGTATTCAAGGACCATCTTAAAGACAAGGACCTTAAAGCCCTAAAGCCGATGGTTATGGACGAAGTCGCAGATCATCTACAAAAATATGTTAGTGAGTCTGATATTGAGGAATACAACTCGGCATTACCATCAAAAGAGCAGCTTACGGATTGGGCAAATAAACTCAATTTCATGATGGCTGCTGAATGTGCGAGTATACCAAATATTGAAATAGAAAATATAGGAAATGTAAAAGCCAGAGACATCAATGTGACTTTGACAATGCCTGATATTGTTACTGTGATGTATAAAGATAAATATGATGAATTGGAAACCCCGAAGAATATTATGCCTGTGTCACCTGTAGAAAAAGCAGAAAAGCAATTTGCAAGTAGACGTACTGTTGGGGTTAGGTTAGGTCATTCTTTTTATGATGGACCAGATTTATCAGGGTTGAGGGTTAAAACTCGGGACTTCTATCAAAGCAACGTTAGTATAAATCATTCATTGTTGCTTCGTGACAATGTCATTAAGATTCAGCTAAAGAGCTTGATGCATACTTGCAACAAGATTTTTGAGGACAAACTTGCATTTATCCCAGTCGCTGTTGGTAAAGGTGAGATTGAAATTAGCATCATTTGTGAAGAGTTTAGAGAACCAACAATGTTTAAAGTGCCGATAGAGGTCATCGAAAAAGAAGAAAGTGATACACCCTAAAAATTTGCTGCAATCGCTATCATCAAGCGAGGCTAAAGTATCGCCAACGCTTCAAACCACCCAACCTGTCGACAATCTCCTCACCACCGCTCAATCATCCATCACCCATTAACTTTTTTATAACCTAACTTCCTCATACAACTCGAAATAACCAAGATTGTCGACAAAACCATCCTTTGAGATTGACAAAACCCCAAACCAAGTCTATATTGTCGACAAATAACCCATGGTCCTTGTTGAGCTTACATGTCATTTTTCACCGAAAAACCGGTTACAGCCGCTGATAAAACCTTTTTTCAATTGCGAAAAGCCATTGTTGAAGGTGAAATTGAGGCGGGCTCTAAACTCAGTGAGCCAGAATTGTCGACAAAGTTTGCGGTGAGCCGCGCTATTGTCCGTGAAGCCATCAATCGGTTAGAGGCTTGTCATATTGTTGAGCGTAAAGCCAATGTTGGGGCAAGAGTGGTGGCTTTGTCGCCTGAAGGGCTAGTTGAGCTTTATCAAGTGCGCGAAGCACTTGAAGGTATGGCGGCGCGGTTGGCGGCTAAAAATATGACCGATGACGAGATTGCCGACCTTAATGGCTTGCTCGACAGTCATTTTCAAAAAGTTAAATCAGACGGCTCTTATTATCAAGAAGCAGGGGACGTCGACTTTCACTACCGCATTATTCTGGGCAGTAAAAACAGCAACTTAATCACGATGTTACTCGATGGTATTTACCATCATATTCGGATGTATCGGGTGAAGTTCGGTATGGCTGGCCCTCGTATCACCACCGCTTTTGACGAACACAAACACATTGTTCAAGCCATTTCGAACCGCGATGAAGAGCTCGCCGAAATGTTGATGCGGCGGCATATCATGTATTCAAAGACCAATATCGAAAACAAATTAATCACTCAACCTTAAAATCAGCAATCTTAAATAAGGAAGCATAACCATGAGCGCAGGCAAAAAATTTCGTCAGGCATTGGCCGACAATAAACCATTGCAAATCGTCGGTACCATCAACGCTTACAGCGCAATGATGGCCAAGCAAATCGGTCACAAGGCCATTTATTTATCTGGCGGCGGCGTGGCCAATGCTTCTTACGGTTTGCCTGATTTGGGCATGACATCGCTCACCGATGTGATTGTTGACGTTCAGCGTATTACCGCGGCTTGTGACCTGCCTTTGATGGTTGATATCGATACCGGCTGGGGCGGCGCTTTCAACATTGCTAAAACCATTCGTGATATGGAAAAAGCCGGTGCTGCTGCGGTACATATGGAAGACCAAGTGGCGCAAAAACGTTGTGGTCATCGCCCTAATAAAGAAATCGTTTCTACCGAAGAAATGGCTGACCGTATTCACGCGGCAGTTGATGCCCGTGTTGACCCAGACTTTTTCATCATGGCCCGTACTGACTCTTTCGCTCAAGAAGGTTTGGATGCGGCGATTGAACGTGCCAAAGCTTATGTTGCTGCTGGTGCCGATGCTATCTTCGCTGAAGCCGTCAAAACCGAAGAACATTACCGAGCGTTCTCTGATGCTTTAGATGTGCCAATTTTGGCCAACATTACTGAGTTTGGTCAAACTGAGTTGTGGAATAAAGAAGTGTTAGCTGAGTGGGGCGTTGACATGGTTTTGTACCCTCTGAGCGCATTCCGTGCCATGAACAAAGCGGCTGAAAATGTTTATACCGCCATTTTGAATGACGGCGACCAAAAAGCGGTGGTTGATACCATGCAGACTCGTATGGACCTGTATGACTACCTCGGTTATCACGACTATGAGCAAAAGCTTGATTCATTGTTCGCCCAAGGCAAAAACAAATAATTTAACAATTCTGGAGAATATCAAATGGCTAAAGTACTTTCAGGCGCGGGCCTTCGTGGCCAGGTTGCAGGCAAAACAGCTCTGTCAACGGTGGGCATATCCGGTTCAGGATTGACTTATTGTGGTTATGACGTTGAAGATTTGGCGGCAAACTGTGAATTTGAAGAAGTGGCACACCTTATTATTAAGGGTCACTTGCCAACTCAGGTTGAATTAGACGCCTACAAAACCGCATTAAAGGGCCTTCGCTCTTTGCCACAGGCGCTTAAAGATGTGCTTGAGCGTATTCCAGCCGATGCTCATCCAATGGATGTGATGCGTACTGGTTGTTCTATGTTGGGTAACCTCGAACAAGAAGGCAGTTTTGACAATCAACAAGTGGCGACAGACCGCATGTTGGCTTGTTTCCCAAGCATCATTTGTTACTGGTATCGTTTTTCTCATGACGGTGTACGTATCGACGAAAACACCGATGATGATTCAATAGGCGGTCACTTTTTGCATATGTTGCATGGACAAGCCCCTACCGAATTGCACGAAAAAGTCATGCACGTATCATTGATTTTGTATGCCGAGCACGAATTCAACGCCTCTACTTTTAACGCTCGTGTTGCCGCGTCTACTTTGACCGACATGCACTCTTGTATCACCGGTGCTATTGGCACATTGCGTGGTCCACTGCACGGTGGTGCCAACGAAGCGGCAATGGAATTGATTGAAGGGTTCACTTCACCTGATCACGCCGAAGAAGAAATGTTGGGTAAATTGGCTCGCAAAGAAAAGATCATGGGTTTTGGCCACGCGGTTTACAGCGATTGTGATCCCCGTAATGCGATCATCAAAAGCTGGTCAGAAAAACTGGCTGTCGATGTCGGTGATACGCTGCTTTACCCGGTTTCTGTTCGTTGTGAAGAGGTGATGAAGCGCGAGAAGAATTTGTTCTGTAACGCTGATTTTTTCCATGCATCTACCTACAACTTCATGGGCATTCCAACCAAGTTGTTCACACCGATTTTTGTTATGTCACGTGTGACCGGCTGGGCCGCACATGTGATGGAACAGCGTGCCGATAACCGTATTATCCGTCCTTCTGCCGAGTATGTGGGTGAAGAACCGCGTACTGTCACGCCACTCGAACAACGATAAACAGGTAGGTTAATTATGAATACCAATTACCGCAAAGCTTTATCCGGCTCCACACTCGATTATTTCGATACCCGTGAAGCTGTAGAAGCAATCGAAGCAGGGGCTTACGCCAAACTGCCCTATACCTCACGCGTATTTGCCGAAAACCTGGTACGCCGATGCAGCCCGGATGTTTTGACCGATTCGTTAAAGCAAATCATTGGTCGTAAGCGCGAACTGGATTTTCCATGGTTCCCGGCGCGCGTGGTGTGTCACGACATTTTGGGTCAAACCGCTTTGGTTGATTTGGCGGGCTTGCGTGATGCCATCGCCGATAAAGGTGGCGATCCGTCAAAGGTTAATCCGGTTGTACCTACCCAATTGATTGTCGACCATTCACTGGCGGTTGAACACGCCGGTTTTGAAAAAGACGCGTTTGAAAAAAACCGTGCCATTGAAGACCGTCGTAACGAAGACCGTTTTCACTTTATCAACTGGACCAAAACCGCCTTTAAAAACATTGATGTCATTCCACCGGGCAACGGCATTTTGCATCAAATCAATCTTGAGCGTATGTCGCCGGTGATTCAGGCTCGTGACGGTGTGGCTTTTCCTGACACTTTGGTTGGTACTGACTCGCACACGCCAATGGTCGACGCACTGGGCGTAATTGCCATTGGTGTGGGTGGCCTTGAAGCTGAAAGCGTGATGCTGGGCCGTGCATCTTACATGCGGCTGCCCG
>JABSOG010000571.1 GCA_013216025.1 Algicola sp.
GGCCGCTTCATGGGCTTCTTTTATCACCCTTGATTGTGAAAATGGACTGGGTGACGTTAAGGTATTAGTTTTACCTGCATGGCCGATGCTACTGCCTTTGATGACGCCATAAACCGTTGCATTTTGTTCTAACGCTTGTGCTAGTGGCAGCAATAAAATCATGCCTACGCCTTCGCCTCTAACATAGCCATCAGCATCGGCATCGAGTGTTTTACATTGGCCTGTCGGTGAGAGCACGCCCAGCTTACTAAATGAAACATAACGACTTTTTGTCATTAACAAATTAACGCCACCGACCAAAGCGGCGGTGATCTCGCCCGTTTTAAAATCGTTAATCGCTTTATGAATGGCAACCAAAGACGAAGAACAAGCGGTATCGACTGTTTCGCTTGGGCCTTGAAAATTAAAATAATGGGAAATTCTATTGGCGAAAACCCCAGTCGACATGCCAGTGAGAAAATGGGGGTCGATATTACCTCTGGCAATTTCTTGATAATCCGTATTACTACACCCTAAATACACCCCTGTTTTGGTGTTTTTATAATCTGTAGGAGACATACCCGCATCTTCAAAACACGCCCACGCTAACTCCATACTGAGCCGCTGTTGAGGGTCCATGCTCTGTGCTTCTTTTGGCGATATCGAAAAGAAACTCGCATCAAACCCAGCGATATTTTCAATAAACCCGCCCCACTTGCTAACCATTTTTTGATCATCTTTCTTAGGAGCGGGGTCATAGTCGCCCTTCCAATCCCAGCGGTCGTCGGGAATTTGAGAAATACTACTGACTTTATGGGTCAGGTTTTCCCAGAATTGTTGTTTGGTGACTGCACCGGGAAAACGAAGCGACATGCCGACTATTGCTATGTCTTGCGAGGGTTTGTTGTCTATATTTTTCATTCTTTGCCTTGTATCTCAGCAGGATTATTTTTCGTAAATCGTATTATTAATAACCAACACATCCATGCCAGACATTAAAAATACGGCCAGCATATCTTCTACGCCATGCACTATTGGTTTGCCCATAATATTAAAACTGGTATTGAGTAAAACGGGCACGCCGGTGATTTTCCTAAAGTTCTCAATCAGCTGATAATACGGTTCATTCCACTCCTTTTTAACCGTTTGCAAGCGACCGGTATTATCAACGTGCACAACCGCAGGGACTTTGTCTCTTACCGCTTCTTTAAAAACCAAGGTTCTTTCCATGTAAGGCGATTCTTGATAATTTTCGAAATACTCATCGCCATACTCATGAAGAATAGAAGGCGCAAACGGTCTAAATTCTTCTCTGAATTTGATTCTGGCATTGATGGTGTCTTTCATGTCAGGTAAACAAGGGTTGGCTAAGATTGAGCGGTTGCCGAGTGACCGAGGCCCAAATTCCGCTCGGCCTTGCACCCAGCCAATGATCTTGCCTTGGGCTAGAAACTCAGCGGTTTTTCGATAGACATCTTCGCCATGGTCTGTCGCTTTAAGGTGGCTATATTGCTTAAGCTTTTCAATAGACTTGGGCTTTATGACCGAGCCTGTGTAAGGCAGTTGCATTGTTGGCTTGGGTTGCCACTTTGGGTTGTCTTCTTGAAAGGCAAGTAAGGCGGCACCTATGGCGTTACCGTCATCGGCTGGTGCCGAGGGCACATAGATATTGTTAAACTTTGATTGCGCTAATGCCTTGCCCAAAAAGGAAGAATTTAACGCACAGCCACCCGAGATTGTCAGGTTTTTTGAAGGGGAGTGTTCATATAACCCGTCAATCAAATCTTGAAATATCTCACAGAAAACCTGTTGCCCGGTATACGCAAAATCCTTGTATTGTTCAACAGACTCTCCCGGCGTTCGTGCCATGGCCTTAATCTTTTTCATGATGACATTGACATTTTTTGGCACGAAAAAGTTGCCATTTTTGACTTGCAGACTTGAGCGGAGCAAATCATAAACTTTTTGGTCTAACTTGCCATACGGCGCCAGACCCATGACTTTCCACTCTTCGCCTTTTAGCGGGTCAAAACCCATATTTTCACAAATGATGGTGTAAAAAAGGCCAAGACTTTGAAAAGAACGCTTCACTTTCATTGACGTTGGCGAGATGACACCGTCTTTGTAGGTAAAATAGTCAATACTGCTTTTTTCGCCCATGCCGTCAACAATTAGGCACGATGCCTCATTAAAAGGGCTATTAAAACAAGCGTTGGCAGCATGGGTAAGGTGGTGATTGTAATAACGAACTTCGGTTGGCGGTTTTACTCGGTAGTTGCCGATAATGAAATTTCGACACGAGGCTTCAAAGTATCTTGATAAGGTTCTGCCGGCAGCTGCGTGTGCTGCGCTGGCAAAATAAAATTGGTCTTTAATATCTCGGGTATTGATATCAAAACCAAATTTGAATTTTTCTAACAGACCCAGCGCAATATTTTGTAAAACATTGGTATTTTTCTCTCGCGCTTTGCTCCAGGTTTTAGCAATGACTAACTCAGTACAATCTGAACAATATTCTTTAAGGACTTCTTCGATGTAATAAGGGTTATCGGGGAGGCAATATAACCCTCTTTTATATTGCAAATACCGCTCGGCGTCTTCTGCGAAAATGACTTCGCCGTTCGCATCAACAATAGCAACAGCAGGATCATGAAATGATGTGGCCAATCCAATGTAGTATTTCATTTTATTATTCCAAAATTCTTGTTAGTTTGCTTTTGAAGGGGGTCAAAAACAACGGTGATAATTGCAATTGTGCCATCAGCGCTAAGGAACACCCAAGCGCTAGGAGGGGTATGTCAGTTGTTGCACTTTATTTCCTTGATTGGTCGGTATAATCATGACTCAAGGTGGTAGGAGCGGCAGAAGCGAAGCGTCCTCGCCGCGAGCCTTGTTTGATTCGCCTGCGGCCAATATCGCGCCGGGATAGGTATATGGATATACCTTATTAGAGCAATGCCAGGAGCAATTGCCGACGGCGCTCCGGTGAAGTGCCAATTGCTACCCTGAATGACGCTATATGGTAAGGGCTTAATAAGGGATAGATGTTGGAATAGTAAAATATGGCGGATAAATAGAAAAAGTGCCCAAAGACCAAAACAAGGCCGGGCACTATTTTTTTTAGGGTAGGGAATAACGTAGGATACGTTTTGCCACCGAAGCATATTGACGGCTGAACCGGCCGCTATTGTAGGGCAATCCATGGTGAGCAAAAATAGCCCTGACTTGAGGGGCAACCTCTTGATAACGTGAAGCAGGCATATCCGGAAACAAATGGTGCTCAATCTGACAGCTTAAATGACCCGTCAGCAGATGAAACCAGTTGCCCCCTTCAATATTCGCCGATCCTAATGCTTGGCGGTAATACCATTGACCTTGAGTTTCGTTTTCACAGTCGGCTGGTTTAAACGTTTGTACTTCGCCGGTGAAGTGACCGCAAAAAATAACCGTTGATGTCCACACATTGCGCAATAAATTGGCCAACAAATTACCGCCTAAAACCCATAAAAACAACGGACCTGAAAGCAGCGGGAAAAAGACATAGTCTTTGAGAATCGCTTTGCCACCTTTGCTGAAAAAGCGCTGCTTAAGCTGCTCGGGCGACACTTTGTATTGTCGATTCGCTTTCTTTTTGCCCCAAAATACCCGTTCAGCGGCTAATTCGTGATAAGCAATGCCCCATTGAAATAACAGACTTAGGTATATATAAGTGAAGAACTGCCACAAATTGTTGATTCGCCATTTAAAGTCGTCAGACAGACGGAGTAAACCGTAACCGAAATCGCGGTCTTTACCGACAATATTGGTATAAGTATGGTGCTCGTAATTGTGCACCAGTTTCCAGCTTTGTCCATCACAGGCAATGTCCCATTCGAAACTTTTCGAGTTGATGTTCGGGTCGTTCATCCAGTCATATTGACCATGCATTACATTGTGACCAATTTCCATATTGTCGAGAATTTTACTGAGCGTCAAAGTAAATACCCCAACAAGCCAAAGCACCGGCTGAATAAAACCTAACATCAGCAATACTCTGCCGCCAATTTCGAACACCCTTTGCCAGCGGATCACGCGGCGAATATGATCAGCGTCTTGTTGACCGACTTTGGCCATGGTGGCCGCTTTAAGCTGATCTAAATCTTGTGCTAGTGCCGCACAATCAATACTTGTCTTCATGTTTTCAATCCTACAATTCAAGTTCAAGTGCGCCCAAAGGCTGACTAACGCACAACTGAATCAGTTGCTCACCCGGCGCAGACAACTGACCACTGCGAGTATCGCGTACGATGCCACTGCGTTTTACACATTGGCATTGATGACAAACCCCCATGCGACAACCAGAAGAGACGGCAACGCCTTGCTGCTCTAATTGGCTCAGTAGATTATCGTTTTTCTTCAACGTCAGCTTTTGATACAGACCCTGCAATTTCAACCCGATGGTGACTGGTTTGTCACAGTCACTTTGCAGCGGCTGGCTAGTTGGCTGAAACTGTTCTTGAATGCGCAAATCATCGTTGTGACCCACCGCATCAAGGGCTTTGTGCGTACTGCTGGTTAAAGCTGCCGGGCCACACATCATTACCCATGGTTTGTCGTCTAAGTCTAGGTGATTGGCGATATCGCCATCGGTTTCGCGTACTAGCAATTGATAACTGAAATGTTTGTGACTAAGGGCCATTGAAGCCAGTGCTTCGTTAAATAAATGTTGATCTTTTTTGGCAAAATAGAGCAGTGAAACCGGTTGTTGCAACTTAGCCAAATGGGTTTCAAGCAAAGCAATAAAAGGGGTAATACCCGAACCGCCAGCAATCATCAAGACCGGTCTTGTTGTATTAGAAGCGGTATCCGGCAGGGTGAACTCACCCATAGGGCGCGAAATATTCAGCCAGTCGCCAGTATTAATAAACTCAGCAAGCTTGGGTGTAAATTGACCCCGACTGTACTGTTTGATAACCAAACGAATCCGCCGCTGCTGCTGTGCCAGTTGCTCTGAAGAGGCAATAGTAAAGACTCGGCTGGTCAAGCGGCCATTCATTTCAACCGTCAATTGTACGTGTTGACCCGCTTGGTGTGATGGCCAGCTTCCAGCAACTTCTAGTTCGAGTTCAATGACATCAGCCTTCACTTGTTGCATAACAACCACTTTCGCCCGCCAGGCATGACTACGCCAACCGGGTTTAAACCACTGTATTAGCGGTTGGGCATAACCACTGAGTGATTGATGATGGAATAAGTTTTGCGCAATCCATTGTGATATTCGTTGAAATAATTTTTTCATTTTGAGCGTACACGTGTTAGCTGAATTTCAGCGCACAAGTGTACGCTGAAATTTTATTTTGACAAGTTTTTAATTATTTGATGGGGTAGGGGGTTTGAAATGGGCGCGAAACTGTGGGGAAAATAACTTGGTAGAAGCGAAGCGTCCTCGCCGCGATCTTTGTTTTGATTGGCCTCTATTTTCATGGGAAAGTAAAACTACGGGAGGCGGAAATTAATTAGGTATCACCATTGGTGAGTTTAATTTTAAGCTTTTAATATGACTGATGATTCTGTTCACTATTGGGTCTTCAAAATTTAACTGACAGCTATGAACCAGCGTTTCAAAATGGCATTTATGCTTAAAATGATTATCCATTTCTGACTTTCTTTTATTAATTTCACTGGGAACGCAGTTATTTTTGATGCGTTCTACCTCAGCCAG
>JABSOG010000572.1 GCA_013216025.1 Algicola sp.
ACAAACTTGTATGTGCTCGGTAAATCTTATTCGACCAGTGATTCGGTAATGGATGATTTTGCCGAGCTTGGGGTGCATGTCGACCCATCGAGCAATCAGTTTGACAGTCACGTATCGTTTAACGAACAGTTTCGCACGGCCATTGCGGCATTTTTTGAGATGATAGCCGAGCAGGTCGATTATTCGACTTTCGACAAGGTGTTGATCATGGATGACGGTGCCGAGCTGTTGCTATATGCAAATGAGCATATTGCAGACTTGTCGAACTTTGCCGGGGCTGAACAAACCTCGTCGGGTTTTCATAAGCTTAATGCCGTCCAGTTACGGTTTGCGGTAGTGAATGTGGCGCGTTCGCAGGCCAAATTAATCCTCGAATCACCCTTTATTGCACGCGCGGTGCTCAAAAATTTCAATCAATATCTACAAGCACAGCATTTAACCCCCAAAACCGTGCTGGTTGTTGGCTCAGGGTATATCGGTACCCATATCTATGAGCAGCTTGAGCCCCATTTTACCGTGCACCGTTTTGATTTAGACAAAGACAAATCAGACTTTGACCATACCGAACTCGACAAAATGCTGCCCGAATATGATGTAATTTTAAGCTGCGTGGGCACGACAGTCTTTGTTCCCGATGATTACCAGTATTTTAAACCTGGGGTGATCCTCGGTAGTGCTTCGTCGTCGGATGTTGAGTTTTCGGCAATCCATTTGCGCAAACTGGTCGAGCGAACGACCAACGTGCACGCCGATATTTGTGTGCCGGGTCCTAATGGCAATATTCACCTGTTTAACGCCGGATTCCCACTCAACTTTGATGGCTCGCGCCAACTTATCCCGCTGCACGAAATTCAGTTGACCGAAGCCTTGTTGTATACCTCGTTGTGTTTGGCCCGCTCTGAGCACTATGAAAATGGCCTGATCCAATTTGATGATGAGGTTCAAGATCGGTTGATTGAGCGGTTTAAAATTTTGTTGGGGCGGTAGGCTCTCCTTTTTTGCCCACGTTTGTAGCAAAACCGCAAATGCAATACAATGACACTAAGGCACTATCCAATGAGGCGTAAATAATGAAAGTTACCAATACAGTTCAGGTTAGTCGATTCAGAGAAGCGCATAAAAGTGGCAAGCCGTTAATGTCGACAGAACAAATTATGTTTTTGACAAGGGGGGTTATTCTACCTGCTTATCCTCGGTCAAAGTGATATCGCTTGATCCTCATATCACCCTATTTTCGCCACGTAGTGGCACTAAATTAAGCTGCCTAAGCAGCTTAATTCAAACCACAAACTTCAACATTTGCATCTCAAGCTTCAACGACAATCCCTGAATTTCATCGGTGGCGGCTTTGGCTTTAAACGACACGTTGGCGGTGTTTTCGGCGGTGCCCGAGATATTGGCGATGCGTTTGGCGGTGTCTTCGCCAGCTTCGAGTTGTTCGAATGCCGAGGCGCTGATTTGATGGCTCATTTGCGCCATGTGCGACAGCGAATCTGCTACTTTGGCCAATTCATCTAATACCTGATTAGAGCGGCTGACTGTCTTGATGCTGGTTTTGATGCTTTGGTTCACTGAGCTTTTGGCATCAAGGGTGGCCACCTGCAGTTTGCTGAGCATTTTGGTGATTTCTTGCGTGCTGGTTTGAGTGCGCTGGGCCAACAGCCGTACTTCGTCGGCGACTACGGCAAATCCTCGGCCCTGATCGCCTGCACGCGACGCTTCTATTGCGGCATTAAGGGCCAGTAAATTGGTTTGTTCGGCAATGCTTTTGATCACCGACAACAAAGATTCTATGTTAGATACCTCGCTTTCAAGTTGAGTAATGTTTTGTCCGGCATCGTCGATTTGGGTTTCTAACAGGGCAATGGTGTCGGCCGCTTCTTGGGTTAATGACTGGGCGTTTTTACCTTGCAATTCGGCCTGCTGAATCGAGTTTACCGTCAGTTTGGCATTGTTCGACACCGAATGGGATGATTCGGTGAGCTGGGTGATGGTACTGGCCACAATCTGGGCTTCGCTGTTGAGGGCATTGGCGAGTTCGTCGAGTTCTATGGCGCGGTTTTCGCTGTCGCCGCTTTGTTTTTTCAGCACCAGTGACACTTCTTTAATTTCTTGTATCACTTCTTTGAGTTTTATTTGCATGTGGATCATCGCGCCGACAATACTGTCTTTTTTAACGTTTTTGATAGCCGTATTAGGCGACAAATCTCCCTTGGCGACCTTGCGTACAATGCTCAGTACTTCGTGAATTTCGCCGCCAAGTGCATTGTTAAGCGACAGGCCAAAGCGAATGAGGGCGGTGGTTAATAACACGGCGATAATGACCGACAAGCCAATCAGCCACTTGGCGGTTTGCCAATAACGAATATCTGCCTCTTTGTAACTAATGCCAGTGCCAACGTACCAACCCCAATGGGCGGTTTTTTGTACTACCGAGGTCAGGTCGACCACTTCGCCGTTGCGCTCGCTGTCCCATTGGTAACTCAAGGTTTGACCGGTTTTGTTGCCGACCAAATTTTTGACTATTTGGCCAATGCTCTGGCCACTGACGGTTTTAAAATCGTTAAAGCTGGTATCGTGCAACTGTGGGTCATGTGGGGTCGCAATAAAATCTAAAGATTCGTTAACGACATAGACATATTCAGAGTCGTGGTACTTGTTTTCTCGCAGGGTTTTTGTGGCTAAAAGTTTGGCTTGGGTCTCAGTCAGCTGACCGTTTTTGGCAAACAGTTCAAACTGATTAACGATGTTCACAGTCGACTTCATTAATTGATTGATGCGGGCCAAATTGTCGGTTTCACTGGCGTGGCGTAAGGTTTTTAAGCCAAGTAAAGCGATGCTTAACAGGGCTAAAAAAAGCACCAAAACAAAAGAAATGATCTTTGTTCTTAATTTCATTAGATGACCACCACATTATTATTAATTGTAATATTGGTAATGACAACGTTGTCATTGTTAATATTACATTAACATGCGTTAAACTCACTTGAAAGAAAATAATCAGTTAAAGTTCAAAAAACATCCGGGGTTAGTCATGACATGTGGGGTTGTATACGGTTGATTTGGCCATTTTCTTGACTGCTGCCAACGCTTTATCGCGGTGGTGATAGCCGGTTTTATCAATCAACGTTTCGGCTGCTTCAAAATGATTTTTAAACCGCTTTTGCATGGCTTCACGGTCTGGCGTCGATGTTTTGCCAAGTTCAATTACCATAAAATCGGCTTCACTGGTTTGTAATTGCTGGTGGATATTGCGACAGGCTTCGAGGTGGTAATCGGTGAGATGTAATAGCATATGGCTGTAAGTGGCAGATTCGAAGACTTCGTTTAGGTCTTGCCAAGCTTCTTTGTGTTGGTTTTGGTGGGTGTAGAGAGTGGCGCGTGCGAGGAGGCTTAGTGGTAAATACTCTTGATATCCTGAAGATCTTAACCCTGCCACCGCTTGATTTAAATGGATTTTGGCTTGCTTAAATTTGGGTGAAGTTTGTTTTAATGCTTTTAGAAAATGGGCTTTGCCCAAGGTGAGTTGGTCCATTGCTTGTGCTAACAGACCAAGATATTGTTTTGCCCAGTTGAGCGTTTTCTCAGCCCTTTGAATCACCTTTTCCACTTCATCCAAATCCAGTAACAATGTACAAAACCGAAATCCTGCCAGGGAATACAGAATGTCATATCGAGGTTCGTAATCTTGCTGAATGGCTTCTGCCTCGATAAATAAAGCGTGGGCTTTTTGTTGTTCACCGGATTGGAAAAGGGCATCTGCACAGGTGGCGCGAAAGGCCATTTTTGAAAAATCACCTTCACTGCGGTCGGCATAAGTGACACTTTGCTTACCAAATTCAACAGCCTGCGATAGATTGCCCAATGCCAGATGCAGTTCGCTGGTATTGCTGGCTTGACTGGATGCATTTTTCCAGCTTTTTTGTTGAACAAACATTTCTATACTGGCCAAAAAAGGCTCAACCGCTTCAAGCAGGCGACCCAAACCCCGTAAGCGAAACCCTGCCCAGTTGAGTACACCACCTTGCCAGAGTTTCTCCAACTTTGCTGCTGGCTTATCCCAGGTTTTATCAAAAAAACAGGCAATACATGCCAAGTCGGTGCCAAATGCGCCCAGTTTACGAATAATATATACTTTCTTTTTACGTTGCACCCTCGGCCAATAAACCTCATCCAAAGTCTGCTGATGTAAACCAGCCAAACATCCATGCGCAACGGCAGTAAACAGCGGTGCCATTTCTTCAAGCGTATCAGGCAACTCTTTTTCTGGCAGGTTTTTGTAGTAGTTGTAAAGCCTTGCGTGGGCTGCATGGTAACCTTCGGGGTTTTGGGCTTTAAGTTGTTCAGTGAAGTATTCTCGTACCAGCGGATGGCAATCGAGCATTTGGCTATCGTCAGGTTTCAGAATAAGACGTAACTCAACTAGGTTTTCGACCGCAAACGCCCAATCTTCATGGCTCAGGTTTTGTATTCTGTCGCTCACCCCTTCAATGGCTGCTGCTTTTAGCACGTGGATAGCCTCTTTGTCGGCAGCGCGGTCAAACAGTCCGAGTATATAAAGAATATCTAGTTCTGGGCCGTTTTGGGTTGCAAGCCAGACATGATAAGACTGCATCACTTTTTTGGCGTGGCTACCGTGGTTATGCCTGCCAGCCAAAGCAGTCATTTGGTCTCTTTTACCAATATCGCCGCCATAAACGGTTTTTAGATAGCTCCCTAATAAAGCCAACGTAAGCGCATGGCCTTCAACTTCATTTACCGCCTTAATCATTTCAGCTTTAGGGCCTGTTACTTTATTGTTTTTAAGTACTTGAATACCCGCTTCTACACTGAGTTGTTCGAGTTCATAACTTGGGCTGTTGGTGGGGCGCAGTTCAAACACTGGCACCCGAGAAGTGACAACACACAAGCCATTGAGGTTATAAGCGAGGTTCTTTAAAAGCGCTGCCAGCGATTGGTCTTTTAATCTGCCTTCTAAATCACCCGGAGGATATTGCATTGGCTCTAAACCATCTAAGATCAGCAGGGTTTTACGCTGGCTGAATAATTCGGCTAATAGCAAACCTTGGTCGTGCGGCGATGGTGGTTTTTCATCTTTATATTTTAAAAACTTAAACGCCTGATTCAAAAAGTGCTCAGCCGATACATGGCGTTGGTCACTGGTGCCTTGTGAATAAAATGAATGGGCAAACACCCGCTCAGCACCTTTAAAACCCTGGTCGCTCATATGACTGAGCCAGTGGTTAATTAACGACGATTTGCCCACGCCGCCCCACGCGATAAAGCTGACTACACGAGTGTTGGTGTTGGCCCATGCTTGGTTTAGCTGTTCGATTTCTTTTTCTCTGCCAACGATATCGCTTGGGGTTGAGGGCAAATCGATTTGGGTTGTAACTGTGGTCGTTCTTTCAATTAGACTGCCGGGGTCTTTATAGGCTGGTATGTTTTCGAGTGCTGCAACAGGTGGCGTAAAGGCTTGATGTTTGTCCTGCAATCGGCGTTTTAACAGCTCAAAACCCTTGGTGTCGAGCTGGTAAGATGTGTCGCCGCTTATCAGGTCGGGAATGTATTGTTCATCGGCTTTATCAAACAATACGGGCAAGAATTTGTTGTTGAGGCTGGCTTGATTATAAATGATGTTGTAGATTATTTTGCCTTCAAAGCGG
>JABSOG010000573.1 GCA_013216025.1 Algicola sp.
CATATTGTTCAAGAACCGCCGATGCACACAAATGCATCGTCACAATCATACCGGTAGAAGGACATTGTTGAGCGATTTTTTTCACCACCTCTACAGCACAGGGCAACCCCATCCCTAAACCGCCGAATTCTTTGGAAATAAACAAACCAAGAATGCCTGAATCAGCCAATGTCTGAATGTTTTCGGTCGGAAAACGACCATCCCGGTCAACCTCTGCGGCGAAACGAGCAATGACTTCATTGCAAATATGGTCAACGGTTTGCAAGATATTTTCTTGTTGTGCTGATATCGGTATTGATGATTCTGTTTTCATGTTATGCCTTTATTATTTATATTTATTATTAATCTATTCAATCAAAAAACATTGCGATAGATGATGTTCTCTTTAAGAATGTAAGTTGTTACGGTGCTGGGGTCAATGAACAATAACAAAAAAGGGTAAGGGGGTCAGGAGACATTTTTCATGTTTGGTGCTTTTGAAGTTTAAGTAGGCTTTTCTTTGCGGGCAAGCATGTCTATGAATTTTGTAAATCGCCTCTGTCTGGTTTCGGGTTTCTTCGCACTTGTCAATCCGTACGCGATGACATAATGACTCGATTTAGTGAGCGTTTCAAAAAATTGTTTCGCCTGGGGCTTGCTCTGAAGTGCAGCCAGGAAATCCGCCGGCACTTTCATTTCACTTACCGAATAGGCGTTCTCCCACCTGCCGTCTGCTTTGGCGGCACGAACGTGCACGAGTCCTGACTCCGTCATCCGGCCCTCGTTTATCAAACGCTCCACATGCTCTGTGTTCCTTTTCGACCAGTTGCTTCGCGCTTTTCTTGGCGTGACCCGCTGGAGATAGGCTTGGTCATCGATTGACTTCTTAATGCCATCGATCCAGCCCCAGCACAGCGACTCAACTACGACATCGTCCCAAGTCACGCTCGCAATCCCAGTCTTTTTCTTGAATATCTTTATCCACAATTCACTTTCGATGGCGTGATTCACCTTGAGCCATTGGCCAAGATCTTTGGGCGATGCAAAGGTCATAACTCTCGCTGGATTGGGTGCAGGCATAAAACTAGATTCTCTTCGGCATAACGCTGATGGTTAAATTTAAATACGGACGCTGGTTGAAACCAGAGTCCCGCCACTTTAGCAGAATGCAGGCAGTGAGGGTACAGAATTATATGGCCGCAGGCAGACCAAAGTGGTGGTGTGAAAAGCAAAAGGCCGAAACCAAGAATATATCGACCAATGGGGCGTCGAGCTGAGTAAAGGTTTGACAGCGAACATTCAAAAAAGAGTTAGAGCCTGAGGGCGAAGTAGGGGAGCACGACAGCTCTACGGCGAGTTTGATTGCTTATTGTAAGGCAATAAAAACCGAGCTTTGATAAATGGGCTCGCAACTCTATATTAATGTGGGCCAAAAGGACTGCCCACTTTATCTGATAAAATACCGACCTTTCAAATTTCCATTAAAATGATAAGATACCTCCAATTACAGTGACCCTCGGCGAAATAAACGTGCCCGATCAAAAATCTCCCTACCTAAAAGAATTTCATGCCCATAGTGTTTGGGGCAAGTATGAGTTTCATGTTGAGTTTAAAGATGGTGTGAATTTTATTTCTGGGTTGAATGGATCGAACAAAAGTACTCTTTTGTATCTCATATATTCGTCGTTAAATAGCGCGCAGCCGTTACCGTTTTTAGATTTCTTTGCGTCTAAGTCTACTTTTAGTGATGGAAATATGAGTTGGATGTCATACTTTTCGAACTTGGACAAATCTCAACAAGTTAGATTTGCTGAGGCGGTAAAACTACAAACTTCCGCCGGTAATAACGAAGTTGACTATGATATCCCCCCCTTCTCGAAGAAATTTTTTCGCGACGTTGAGCAAACACTCAGTGCGGTAAATGCATATACTGTTTATGGCTCTGGTGAAGAAACAAACGCTGTTCGTTTAAAAGCACCTGCAATAAAAGAGGGCTCAAATAATCAGCCTTTTGCTCAGCTTATTGCTACAAGTTTAATGCCGTTTGATTTATTGGACGATAATGCAAACCAGCAAGAACCAGCTGATAAAAACCAGAGCTTGGTCTTGTGTTTAACCAATATGGATATTCATCTTAACAAAGTTGTGTCCGACTTTTTGAAGTATGAATATGGTCTTTTTGAACAAGTCATAGATAATAATCTTACCGACAAGGAAACCATCTTTGCTAAAAGGAATCAGTTGGAAGACATTATTAATTCATTCTTCTTGGAAACGGGCAAGCAGCTAATCAGGAATAATGATAAAGCAATAGCCTTTAAATATATTGATTCTGATGTGCAAATGAATGTCGCTTCACTTTCGCACGGTGAAAAAAGCTTGCTTCATCTGTTGTTAACAGTGTTCTTGGAGCAGCATACAAACAGGATTTTTCTTTTAGACGAACCTGAAACAGCGTTACACCTGTCGTGGCAGAAAAGACTAGCCAGTACGCTTACACAACTTGCTCCAGACTGTCAGTTTATTCTTACAACACATTCGCCCGGAATAGTTAGTGGCAATTGGCTACCCAGACTAAATGACATGTCAAAAATTAGAACATCTATGGAAGATGTATAATGAGCAAAGCCCTTGATAACAGTATGCTGGAGGAAGCTGATAGTGAGCATTTCCAAAAGGAGTCTGGTATCTTGGGTAGGCCTTTCATTAAGGTTTATGTTGAAGCTTTCGACGATGTGGTTTTATGGGAGAAAATATTCAATGAGGCCAAATCTCTGGCAGGTGTAAATGTTGATTTGGAGGTGTCACCTATAGGGGATGAGGCAAGCAGCGATGGTAAAGCCAAAGTCTTGAAGCAACATCCAACAGCAGGTCCCCACCTACTTTTATGTGTCGATAGTGATTATGATTTTGTAGCCAAAGGATATCGGGAACAATCGACACTCATCAATGAAAATGAGTTTATCTTTCAGACTTATTGTTATTCGCTAGAGAACTTCCTTTGCGATCCTGATGGCCTACCTGCACTCTTTACTCAAGCCAGTAAACGAACAGCCCTGACAGAAGAAGTTGGCTATGGAGAGACTTTTACTAAAATCGGCGAACAAATTTTGCCTCCTTTGTTGATGATGTTGTATTTACTAAAGGTTGAAGCGGATAACTTTTCGTTCAGTGGATATAGCCGTCGTTTAACTTCATCAATTTCATTTATAAGTGCAACGCAGGACATCAACAAAAGAATAGTTCAAATTACAGCAGATATGTCACTCTTGAAATTGGATTTGGAACAAGCTTTCTCAGCTGACTTAGATCAGCCCTTCAACGATTGGCTGCAAGCGGTAAATGCGTTTTTCGAAGGGCAATGGCATCTTGTTGTCCGAGGACATGATTTATTAGATAAAGTGGTTTTACCCATTGCCAAACAGATATGCAATGACAGGGTCAGTAAAAAAATGCAGGAACTGGCCGGAAGAACAGGGGGCGACAAAGCTGAAAAGATTCAACAGTACAACGAATCAAAGGTTTATCCACAGATCTTAATTGAAAACCGGGTCGATTTTGAGAAAACGGTCGTCTACAAACATATCATCAAAGACTTCACTGTATTCTTTCAAAAGCACCACGCTAACTAAAACCGTAAACTCTCCTTCACTCCACTGCCAATATATAACTACAAATACCAACGCCTCCTCAATACCTTCTCATTCCAACCAAAGCATAATTTCCACCATTAATTGACAAACTTTGAGCAGTTTCAGGTTCACTTGTGCGCTTTAAATTCATGCTGATAATCAAAGTCACACAAAAACTTCACATATAATGCAAATGCAATATGCTCTCTACACGCCCACAACTTACTGAATTTAAACGAGTAATTTAAATTTCAATACTAAATAACGAAATAATTGTTAAAAAGTGAACTTTTTTAGTAGTCATGAGTCAGTTTTTTGTGTATCTTAATTACAACTTCCATGACAACGCTGTCATGAGGGGTTGAACGAAAGACCAAATATGACAGCACAAACGTTGATTGTAATACTGGCGTCGCTTTCATTATTTAAACCAAATGCTACGTAAAGAAATGACAACGCTGTCAGGACATTGGCAATGAGAGTTGCCAATGTCCTGATAGCAATCACCATAAAGGTGAATCAGGACAATTTGTACAGGACTCTTTACAGCATGGCGCGACACGGTGTAAAAAAATTTAAAAAATAAATGATGCATTTGCAACAACTTTGGTTAATAATGCACCAACTCGATAACAAATTCGTAAAGGGGACGAACATGTCATCTTCAAAATTTCAAAAAGGCCTTTTGGCCAGTAGTATCGCAATTATCTTAGGTAGTGCAGTAGCAATGCCGGTTATGGCCGAAGAAGCCACCGACACAGACGGCAAAAAAGCCACCGTCGCAAAGAAAGTCGAAAAGAAAGTTGAGGTTATCCAGGTATCGGGTATCCGCGGCAGTCTTAGAGCTAACATCAACGCCAAACGTTTCGCCAACAGTGTTGTCGACGTTATCACTGCTGAAGACATCGGCAAGTTCCCTGACAAAAACGTGGCTGACTCTTTGTCACGTATCACCGGCGTTGGCATCAGCCGCGAATTTGGTGAAGGCGAAAAAATCACTATTCGTGGTGCAGGCCCAACTAAAAACCGAACTTTACTGAACGGTCAAAACGTGGCTACCGCTGATTGGTTTATCCTTGATAGCCCATCTCGTGGCTTTAACTTCACTTTGTTGCCATCATCATTGGTCTCTAAACTTGAAGTTTACAAAACACCTCAAGCTAGCATCGATGAAGGTTCTATCGGTGGTACCATCATTTTGCGTACTCGCAAACCTTTGGACCTTGAAGCCAACACCATGACCTTTAACGTGCAAAGCCAGTACTCTGAAACTTCAGGCAAAAATGATCCACAAGTTGACGCAATGTACTCTTGGCGCAACAAAGACCAGACTTTCGGTGCTTTGGTTTCTATGACCAAACAAGACCGTACAGTTCAACGTGAAGGCTTAGAGGTTTTAGGCTGGACTGAAGATGAAAATGGTAACTTTCGTCTAAAAGACATCGGTGCACCTATCTTCCGTCAAGACCGTGACCGTAAAACTTTCTTTGGTAGCTTCCAGTACGCACCAAGCGAAGACTTAGACATTACGTTGAACGTTTTGGATTCTAAAATGGAAGCCAATAACCACAACATCAACTTGCTTATTCGTCCACAAAATACTGATGTTAGTGAATTCACCAACGTAGTAATGGATGGTAATAACATCGTAGCAGCTACCCTTGAAGGCCCTGGTTCTTACGAATGGGATTTCATTAACCGTGAATCACGCACCGAAACCAGCTCTTACGACTTAGACATCAACTACAGCACAGACGCTTTCTCTTTACATGCTCAAATTGGTGTTACCGAAGCAAAAGGTGGTACTTATAACGAAACTTCGTGGAGCTTCGTGCCAACTGATGCCGCAGCAGCCGGTTATTCATTTGACCTGAGTCAAGGTACTCCAATCGTAAACATCGGTGTTGATGCAACGAATGGCGCAAACTGGAAACAAAACTGGACATGGGGTGGTAACAAACCCACCACAGATAAAGAAACATTCGCCCAGTTAGACATCGATGTGCCAATGGACAGTGGTTTCTTCGACAACGTTAAAGCGGGTATTAAATACC
>JABSOG010000574.1 GCA_013216025.1 Algicola sp.
CGACCTGAACCAACTCCTCGTCGAGGGTGACTTGGTGAGTATTCAGATTCATCACAATGCCATGGGCTTTGAGACAGTCATCTTCGGTCTTACCGGTTCTTCTTAATAGGGCTTTAATGCGGGCCAATAATTCTTTGATGGCTACCGGTTTGGTGAGGTAATCGTCGGCACCTTCGTCGAGGCCTTTGACTTTGTCATCTTCTTGCACTCGGGCGGTGAGCATGATCACCGGCAAGGTTGAGTACAATTCATCCTTGCGCAATCCTCTGATCAATTCGACGCCACTTTCACCAGGCATCATCCAATCAACAATCAGCAAGTCGGCCTTATCTTGTGCCAAAACTGCTCGTGCACTGCTGGCACTACTGGCTTCAAGCACTTCGTAGTCTTCGCGTTCTAACGCATATTTGAGCATTTCGCGAATGGGTTTTTCGTCTTCTACCAACAGAATTTTTCGAGCCATAATCTTCAATCGTTTTGTCATCGGAATGAATCATTGAGGGCCACTCTATGTTAAAAACTGAGTCGGTTCAATTAATTTCATGCCCAATAAAATGAGCACAAAAATATTGACGAAAACCCAATCAACGAATAGGCTTTATGAACGCTTTAGCTTATAGCCTAAAAGCCCAACAAGGACACAAGGATGACCATCATGAAGATACTACCGCTACTTTTATTACTGCCATTAACGGCCAACGCCGCTCACATTTGCGATAAATACACCCGCAAAATCGACAATATTAAAGCACAAATGCGTCAGGGTTATTCTATTACTCAAGGCGAATATTTGAAAAAACGGCTCACCCAACAGCAAGATGACCGTATTAAGTGTGAACGTGAAGTCGAAGAGATCAGAAAGAAAAATCAGCAAAAGCACTGGGTTAGACAAAACCACAAGAACACACAGGCGGTCAAACAAATCGCCAATCAACACCAATCTAGCAACTGGACTGCCACCAGTCCTTCTGCATCAAGAATTGAACACTGGAAAAAGATGCAAGCAACTGAGAACAAGAAATTCGAACTGTTAAAACGGCAACATCAAGGAGTGATTGTTGAGAAAAAGTTTGAGGACGACAAATAACAAAGTGGCGGTGCGCGCAGCGCATCCTACGATTGCATTTTTTTCCCAATGATTTTCTTAACCACTCTTGAAGCCGCAACAAAACCAAAACTCGCCGTCACCATAGACACCGCGCCAAACCCAGCATTACAATCGAGTTTCATCGAACCTTCGGCATTTGATTTGGCATGACACACTGTGCCATCGCTATTGGGGTACATTAGCTGTTCGGTAGAATACACACAATCGACACCGAATTTTCGTTTAACATTTTTACTGAAATTGTAGTCTCGACGCAGCGATGAGCGCACCTTCGACATCAATGGATCTTGAATGGTTTTGGCAACATCAGTGATTTCAATCTTGGTTGGGTCGGTCTGGCCCCCTGCTCCACCAGTCGTTATCACCGGTATTTTATTACGTTTACAGTAGGCGATTAAAGCCGTTTTGGCTTTGACTGAATCAATGGCGTCCACTACATAATCAAAATCTTTGCTTATATACTCGCGGATATTCTCCGGGCTGACAAAATCATCAATTAAGTCCACTTTACATTCTGGGTTGATGAGGTATATCCGCGCCTGCATCGCCTCGATTTTTTGCTGACCAATGGTATCGGTTAAAGCATGAATTTGACGGTTGATGTTGGTGGCGCAAATATCATCCATATCAATCAGGGTGATATGGCCAATGCCCGTTCGGGCCAATGCTTCGGCTACCCACGAACCAACGCCACCAATGCCAACCACACAGACATGACTTTGCCACAAAATATCGGCTTCACTGTGACCGTATAATCGTTTTATTCCGCCAAAGCGAATGTCTTTGATGTCTTCAGGCATTGGGTGATTGATACTCTTGATTGCAGGCTTTCTTAAAAGTAGAAAGTTAAAAGAAAGGAGTGTAACTGGATTTGAGTAGATTGTCGTGCACAAAGTGCGCGTTATGCTAACCAACAGGATTTGAGGAGCAAACGCGCATATCAGTCACTTCAAATTTGGTCGATACCCTTGTTTAAATTTTCAGTTTCGTTGGGTTTGTCGCTTTCCATTGCTTTGAAGTTTCGGTGCCGCAAAAATCGTTATTATCTCAAATTGTCGGCTGTCGCAATCACTATAAGTGACCACTTGGGTTTGAATGGCCACTGGCATGATATCAAGCAGTGGCTGAAATAATGCGCCGGTACCATCGAGACCGGGGATTAATACTAATAAGGGTTGTGTCACTTTTGTCCGCTCCAATATACCATTTTGCAAAAAGCCAAAGCAAAAAGCAATTATCAATGCGGGAACTTATCAAATTGCGAATTGAATGTACCTTGTTGCTTTTATTGACTTTTTTATTACAGGCCATGATATTGCAGGGTTTGGTTATGATCTGATGAGTTGGCTTGGTACATGATATCTATTGTCGTTGCACCTGGGGGCGGTCACAGATTTTGGTGACCCCCACCTTTAAATGACAATAGTAAATCAGGAATATCTTATGACAAGTGCTTTAACAATAAAAGTAACAACAAAGGTAACAAGTAAATTTTCGACCGCTGTGATTTTAGGCGCTTTGGGGCTTTTTAGTTTAGGCTCGGCAATCGCTAACACCGATGACATTTATAATCCGCTTGAACAGCAGTTAAACAACTTAATGTTTGAAGAAAGCGAAGATCAAAAAGTCGCCATTTTGGCGCTCGCAGGTGTAGCACCTATCAGTGCTTTGCTTACCACAAACCTCAACATCGCTGGCGGCACCGTGACCAACGCCGTTGGTGCTGCGCTAATCGGCGATGTAGCATTAACTGATTCAGCACTGCAATCATGTGTATCGGCAACAGCGAGTAGCATGGACTGGTCGCTAGTGTCTCAGGTAACAGAACTCAACTGTAACGATAAAGAAATAGCTGATTTACAGGGAATCGAACAGTTTAGTTCGTTGTATTTCTTGTCTTTGAACAGTAATCAACTCAGCGATATCACACCGTTAGGTACCCTGCCCGTTTTGCATTATCTGTATATGAACAATAATCAAATCGACGATATTGCGCCTTTGCAATCGTTGACCAATCTGCTGACATTGCATCTTGATAACAATCAAATCAGCGACTTGGCAGCCCTTAGTTCGATGACAAAGTTAAAACAGTTGTACTTGTCGGTCAATCAAATCAGCGACTTATCGCCGCTTGCCAACCTATTACAGATGCAATACCTGTTGCTTAGCTCAAACCAAATTAGCGATGTTGCTGCGCTAAATGCCCTGGAACAGCTAAAAACATTGTTTTTGTTCGACAATCAAATCAGCGATATCAGCCCATTAAACTCACTGGTCTTACTAGAACGTTTGCAAATGTCACGCAATGAGGCGAGTGACCTGACGCCTTTATCTTCAATGGCAAACTTGCAGTGGTTGTTACTTAATGGCAACGGCATTAGTGATGTATCGCCACTGGCCACTTTAACCAGTTTGCAAATTCTAGACTTGAACATCAATGCAATCAGTGACATATCGTCATTGGCCAATTTGCTTTCGTTAAAAACCCTATATTTGGCATTCAATCAAATTGTTGATATTTCGGCCTTGAGCCAAATGACGGTAATGCGCGACCTGTTGTTGCACATGAATCGAATCAGCGATGTTTCAGCGCTGCGCAATATGTCAGACCTCAACCTGTTGTATCTACAATATAATGAACTGAGTTCTTTAGTTGGCCTTGAAAACCTCACCGATACCAACTTGATGAACCTGACCGACAACAAAAATATTCCTTGTTATCAATTGGAAGATTTAACAGCGAGCTTTGGTTCCGGGTCTTTATTTAAACCCAAAGAATGTATCGTCACTGAGCGCACCATTGCAAGCATTGTTTTTACTGATGAAAAGTTACGTCAGTGTGTAGTATCAACCGGCGTGGCTAACCAGTGGACAATGGTTAAAGAAGTGACTGGTTTAAAATGCAATAATCAAGGTATCGTTAGTTTAAACGGTCTAGAACATTTTACGGCGTTAACGCACCTATCAATGAAGACAAACAACATTACAGATATTGCTCCACTAGCAAACTTAACTGCGCTGGTGAGATTGAAATTGAACAGAAACGACATCAAGGACGTGTCGCCGCTGGCCAAACTGAAGAATCTAAAAAGGCTTAAATTGAACAGAAATAATGTCGGTGATATTTCGGTGTTGGCCAATTTAACCCAGTTGAAAACGCTTAAACTGGCACACAACGTGATTTGTGATGTTGATGTGTTGGCCAAGTTGACAAGCTTGAAGATAGTCCAACTGGCGCACAATAATATCAGTAACGTCAGTAAATTGGTGTCATTAAGTCGTGCCAGAGTCATTAACTTGATTAACAACCCGGTGAGCGATTGTGGTCAATTGTCGACGCTTGGTAAAACGTTGGGACGCCGGGTTGTAAAGCGTTCGGTGTGTACGTTCTAGCCTATTAACCTTCTAACCAGGTACTCACGTTTAACACCTCGCCACTTTGTGGGCGGCTATCGAGCATAGCCCTTACCAAGGTGGCGACACTGTCAGGCGTGCGCAACTGGTCTTCTGATTTTAAGGCAGTGAAGTCGTCGATAGCATCGAATCGGTCTTTATCTTGATTGCGAATTTGTTGCTGCATATCTGTATCAATCACCCCCGGTCGAATACAAAATATCCCAACAGGATTGTCCTGTTTAGATTGCTCTAGCGCCACGCACTGGCTGAACATTTCGAGACCGGCTTTAGCCGCACAATACAACGACCAACCATGAAAGGCATTTGACGCCGCGCCAGATGAAATATTGGCTATCTGTTTTGAACAACCAACCCCACTAAAATGTTTCAAAAACAAACCAGTGGACAAGATGCAAGAGTTGAGATTGATTTGAATATTGACTTGCCATTGGCCGGGATCATCCATGTTAATCGGCCCAACTGGATTTATAGTACCCACGTTATTGATAAGTATTACTTCAGTCCAATCGTTGGATACCAGAGACTTAAATGCCTGTTCAATAACTGCAGCACTGCCCGATGGGCTCGCAAAATCGCAATCAATATGGTGTTGTGAATCGCCGCTTCTTGAGAATTCGCGAACCGTCCAGTCTTCATTAAGGTATTGTTCGACCAGAGATTTACCAAGGCCTTTTGAACCGCCAGTGATCAGTGCCAGTTTATGCATTGTTAAACAGTTCCCAAGGTTTAGCCCATTGGTCGGATAGTTGTGCTACCACACTTTCAGAACAAAATAATTGCCCTGTGGTTGGTGGTACGACAAACTCAAACGATTCGCCGTCTAGCTCAAAGCGCAGCGCATAGGCATGAAGATAACCTCTGTCTACGTCTTTTAAATGACCGTCAGAATAATACAAATCATCACCCAAAATAGGTGAGCCGATACTTTTTAACGCTACCCGAATTTGATGCGTTTTACCGCTACGGGGGCTGACCAAAAATAGGCGGCTGCCTGCATCGACAACACGACTGATAAATCGGGTGATAGCCGGGTTCTCCAAGGTGCGCAACAATTTATACTCACCGCGGCGAGCTTTGCCCATGTCGCCTTTTATCCAGCCTTGTTTTTTCTTGGGCTTTTGATCAGATATGGC
>JABSOG010000575.1 GCA_013216025.1 Algicola sp.
TCATGAAAGAGCAGCATAAAAAACGCATGGACCTTCACGAACAGTACCGCGCTTCGAGGGAAGAGGGGCATCAGGCAATGCAGGAGTTGCATCAACAGACAGTAGAAAAGTTAGAAGGTGTGTTGTCAGCCGCGCAGGTTAGTCAATTTGAAACTTTGGTTGAGTCTCGCCGTCCACCACGCCGTCGCTGATAATTCTCGGTCAATAGCAAAGGAGCATAAAAGTGCAGATACAGTCAAGCTCACAGACTTTGGGTCAAAACCTGAATATAACCAGCGACCATAGGCCGCCACCACCAAAACCTGAGGCGGGAGAGCGCCCGCCGGGTCCTCCTCCGGGATTAGGCAGGGCAATTGATACCTTGTCTGACGACCAACGTCAAAACGTGCAACAAATGCTAGAGTCGTTAAGTGATGAACAAAAAGGTCAGCTAAAACAGGCATTAGACGATTTTAAGTCTGAGGCCGACACCATGGACATAGAAGACATTGGTCAATCGTTTTTGGATATTTTGTCGAGCGTTGCTAATCCGCAAAAAAACAGCGCAACCCCCGACAATCAGGTAGATGTATACGTTTAATATTACTGCATTACCTGCTTGATTTTCTTAATGATTTCTTTGGCGCTTTGATTGTCAGGCTGTAACTTAAGTACTTGTTGATAATTTACTAGCGCCTTTTTGTATTGTTTTAAAGCCCCATAAGTTTCACCTAAACTATCAAAAGCATTGGCATTATTGGGATGCATTTCGACATTAAATTTGAATATGGTTAACGCGTCTTGTAGGTTATCCTGCCCGACAAGGTTGTAGCCCCACGCATTAATATTATCCACATCGAAATGGACGCCAATTTCACTTTCTACTTTGGCAATGACTTCGCCAATATTGTTATACTGATGCTGCACAGCTACTTCGTTTAATCTTTCAAATGGCGACTGCCAACCGTTTTCTTTTTTCATATCGGGTAGGTAAATACTGGCAATTTCATCAACAAATTGAATGGGTAAAGCACCCAGTAAATTGGTCAGTACTATGATTGACAAGTTATCATCAGGATAAAAAATCAAGGTATTTGCATTTGCACCACTAGAACTTACGGCTCGGTGCTGCTTACGGTTCTCTACTTGCCAGCCAATTGCGTAACCATTTTCAAACATGCTGAATCCAGCAGTACGACCATGATTTAAAACAATGGGATCCCATAAAGCCGCTAAACTCGATTTATTCAGTAATTCTCCTTTTTGCAAAGCCGTAATATAAAGCGCTAGTTTCTTCGCATTTGTGTTCATACCCGCTGCTGTTCTCATTATTGGAGATAATTCGCCAAAAGCAGTGCGTAACGATCCATCTCTACCGTACCTGTAGTAACTTGATTGATTCGGTATGACTTCTTCAAAATAAGCGAAACCGGCTTGCTCGGTCAGTGGCATACCTATTTTGGCAAGTTGATGCTGTTTAATAAAGTCAGTAAAAGGCTGCTCAGCCAATTTGTTTATAATCTTCCCCAAAATAACATAACCGGTTTGATTATAACTAAATTGAGCATTTGGCTTAAATTCCATTGGTAAGGTTTGCACCATTGCCCACGCGGTTTGTGGGTCATTGTTAGCAATAAGGTCGGTATCTCGGCCACTCATGATTTTAGGTAAACCTGAAGTATGAGCAAATAACTGTTTTATCGGCGTAGGTGGTATGAGTGAAAAGGCTACCTAAAACAATGAACAAACCACTAGCAGTCCTTTTTAAACGTGATATTTCTTTTATCATTTCATTCCTAATGTATTATGTGAAAATAGTCAGTAGCAATTATTACATCATTTTTATTTTGTTGTTTTTAAAGGGCTTTTTAAGATTGTCTCGTGTGATGTACAAGAAGGGTATAGTCAAAGCCGCCATTTTTTAGCGTAAAACGAATGCTTTAAATAGGTTGATAACGAATGATCACCAACCTGTAAAGGCGATTTCTATATCCCTAATTGACCTACCGATTATGAGTCGGGTGGCCTGCTATTCAAGTAAGTGACGGTACTGTGACAGATAACTGAATATTAAATCACCGAACAGTCAAATAACTGCAAATTTTGTCTAATTGACAGGTGACAATAACCATCAAACCCCTTATACTCCCCACCGTTTTCAATCAAACACTCCTGAAAACATCAAAATGCCCCGTTAGCTCAGTTGGTTAGAGCACCCGACTCATAATCGGTAGGTCCGCTGTTCAAGTCAGCGACGGGGCACCATTTTACTTTTTGGTGCTGCAATAGCCCTTAACACCTTGAAAGGTAAGGTCGTTTTGGGTGTTCTAAGTCCTTCATTTCGCTTCCATGTTAAATTCTCTGAAAATACCAATTTAAGCACTGCGTGCTTGTCTTCCAATCTGTCAGAACTCCATAAAATACAAGGGTTTGCGAGAAAATCCATGGCGGTTCTAAGTGTGGTGTTATAGTCGCGTGTTGGACGTCCACAATTCACTATTTTTTCCTCTAAAACCAGTTTATCCCGTTCCATTGTGTTGAGCCGCTTTTCGTAGTTTTTGCGCAGGCTGGGGGAATTGGCATCCATGATTAAATCAATTAACGTATCCACTTTGCTTTCCACTTCGATTTTTTGTGCTTTCAGTGTGCCAATCCGCTTCTTTTGATATTGGACACGAAAATTCCAAATGCTTTTGCACATCGCTTTGGCGGCGGCAAATAGTTCGGGTGTGGGTCTTAAGGTGTAGAGCAAATCTTCAAAGGCCCCTTCAAGGTCGGCGCGTCTGATGGATTTGCCGTAGCTTTCACAGTTTGAATGATGGCAATGGTAATAGGGGTGGTGTTTGTTTTTGCCTTTAGACCAGCACGCCGTGAGCGGATTTTGGCAGTCATCACACAGGATGAAGCCGCGCAAAGGAAAATCCTTGTTGATGTTTTTGCGAGCGGGCGCTTTGGCTTTGCCTGCTAAGCGTTCTTGATTGGTTTGAAAAGTCTCAAGGCTGATGAGGGCGTCATGTTGGCCCTTGCGCAAGTTGATATTCCAACGTTGATGCTCTACGTAGCCCGCATAGATAGGGCGGGTCAGTATGTCTTTGACGCGCTGTACGTGGACTTTGCCGTTGTGGCTCTTGGGATATTCGGGGAACGTATCAAGGAAATGTTTAATTTCGCTTTGGGTCTGAAAGCGTCCATCGGCAAAGCCTGCCAAAGCTTCAGCGATAATGGAGGCGATAGGTTCATCCCGCATCAACAGCTTGCCATGCTCTTTGGTGCGCTCATACCGATAGCCTGTGGGGGCTGGAAAGACAAAATAGCCCTGCTCCATACGGGCTTGCATCTTTTGGATAGTTTGGCGACCTGTTTGCTCGCGTTCAAGCTGGCCTTGGGCGGCATGAATGGTTTCAACAAATTTGCCTTCAGGCGTATCTTCGAATTTGAAATTCAAACATTCGACCCGTGCGCTGTACAGCGCGAACTCTGACCGCAACTTAAGATGAAACATGGTGTCACGGGCGAAGCGCTTCAAATCATCGAAGATAACAACGTAATTGGTCGCGTTATGGCGTTTGAGATAGGCCAGCAAATCCACCATGCCTTGCCGATTCATAAAATCACCACCACCCGAGGTATCATCCTTAAAGACTTGTTCGATTTCATAGCCGTGGGCAGCGGCATATTGACGACACCGATGCTCTTGGCTTTCCAGCCCTGAGCCTTCGACCCGTTGTTTGACAGAGGATATTCGACAGTACAGCAGTGCTTTGGGGGGCAGTGTATGGGACATAGAGTTATCCTTTCTTCTTGTGAGACAGAGACGCGGTATTAAAATCCGATGCCCCTTGGTTAGGTTGTAGATCGATTTCCTGTTCGATCATAGGTTTTTCGGCGTTGGGTGGGATAAAGAGCTGCACCGTATCCAGTCCCATGCCTATATCGACCATGGTATGCATTATGGTCCAAAGGGTTTGTAAAAATTCATTGGCTTGTTCATCGGTGACGTCTAAACCTGCCAAATGCGCGCGGTAGAGGTCGGGGTCTAGCGGTAAGGTCGGAAAGGCTTGGTCATCGCCGTGTTTTATTGGGGGTTCAGGCAAAGAGTTTGTTAAGTTTTGCGCTGTGCTATTGTGTGGTTCTTGCATTCGCGTTGTCCTTTCAAGTGACGTTTTTGTTCCCTCCTCCTTGAGAACGAAGGGACGATAGTAGACCCAAATCGTTCAATCTGGCAAGGAAAAAGGTATTTATTCCTATATATCATGTATCCTATTTTATCAGCGTTCCCGCCCGTATTTGGGAAACTCTGCTTCAAATTGTTGTGCTTTGGCCTCTGTCGCATACTGTTCTTGCGCGCGCAACGCTTTGAGTTGGGCGCTGCGGTGTTCGCGCAGATAGTCCTGATTGAAACTCTTTCTGATTTGCGACCGCTCATGTTTAGGGCGCAGCTCAGGAAACGGTTTATGGCGTTTAACCATTGTTGAACCGTCTCCCTCGTCGCTGTGTTGCGCCTCACTTAAAGCTATCGCGTCCCGTTGGATTTTTAAAAACGGCTGGCTCGCATCCTCATAGGGGATTTGTGGCGATTCAACCTTTTGCAAGCTCGGCGGTACATCACCGCGCAAATCTGGTTCACGCGATGAATACACTATGGCCTTATCGGGCGCGGCCACGGTTGAAATCATCCGTGCGTTGCTGGGATTGTGCCTGCTCAGGGCTGCTTTGCTGCTGTTCTTGATAGGGCTGTAAGCGTTCTTCGCGCAATTCTCGCAGTGTCACACGGCCATTGACGGGGATACTGTCCAGTTGTAAATCAAAGCCTTGTCCATCCTTGTGGGGCCATGCGGCCCCGACTTGCTGGAAGATGGCTTTGCCTTGAGGCGTGTCTTTGACATTAAAGGCCAAATATTCAGGCCGTTGGCCTTTTGGGGTGTTGTCTTGGTCACTCATGGTTCAGGTCTCCTTATGGACGTTGGATGAGGGCAATGACGGGGCATTGTTGACCACGCATATAAGAGCGCAAACCATGAATGCCGATATACTGACAGGCTCCATAAATGCGGACATGGCCTTGGTCACGATAGGTGTATTCCCACCGTAGGTGAGGGCTGACAGGGGCAAAATAGCAGCCAACCACCAACAATATGGGCCAGAGTTTCAGTATTTGGGCTAGGCCACGGAATAAAGCCGATAGCATGTTCAGGAAGCTCAGTTTGCGATAGGTTGTCGTTTTCATCTTCGTGTCCTCGTCGTTAAAGTTTGGCTTTCACTTTCTGTTTAAAGGGTTGGCCGTGATACGGATTAATCCCCGCTTGGTCACGCCAAGGTTTGATTTGCGCGTAAGACACAGGCTCTACTAATAAGGGCAAACGCTGACGGACCAGCAAAATTGCATAGGGCGTACGCCTGATTTCATCAGGGGTCATCAATGGCCTTGAGGTTTCACTCATATGTTCATGGGCGCTCTTATCGGCTTCACGCATCGACACGGACGCATTCATCAGGCTTTGCTCGCCAAGCAGTTTTTTACTGATGAGTTCAAGTGTTTTGGGCGACCTTTGACCTGGCAAAAACTGTTTAATCGTGAGCTTACAAATGGATAGCTCAACTTTTGCAAATTGAGCGGGGATAATGACCTCACCCAAGCAAAAGGAGCAAAA
>JABSOG010000576.1 GCA_013216025.1 Algicola sp.
GTTGTTGTTTAAAATAGTCATGGTTGTCTCCTTATCGCTGACCTAACAGAAAATCACTTTGCGCTTGGTACTTATCATCGTCACGATCATAAACCTTGGCACCGTCGATAAAGACCTTTTCGGCCTTGGCGTAAACACTGAACGGGTTACCGTTCCAAATAACTACGTCACCCCGTTTGCCTGCTTCTAAAGAACCGGTGTCGTCTTTGATACCTAGGGCTTTGGCCGGGTTGATGGTGATCCAGCGAATAACGTCTTCTTCTTTGAGGTCAAATCCGTTGCGATTGGCTTTATATAGGGCTTTGCCCACTTCTTGATTGAGGCGTTGTATGGTGCCGCCCGAATCTGAGTGCATGATGGCGCAGGAGTTTTTGGCCGCGTCAACCATGGCAATGTTTTCGTGGATCATGTCGTAGGCTTCCATTTTAAAGCCCCACCAGTCTGGCCATAGAGCGGCGCAGTTGCCATTTTCAGCCAGTTTGTCGGCGATTTTGTACGCTTCAATGCCGTGGTGAAAGGTGCCTGAGTGATAACCAAATTCTTTGCCAAGATCTATCATCATCACCATTTCTTCGGCTTTGTAACAGTGGTTGTGGATTAAGATATCGCCATCGAGCACGCCTTTGAGGGTGTCGTTTTGTAAGTCTCTTTTTGGCGCTTCGGGATTGAGGCCTTTGGCATAATCGGCGTCGTATTTTTCCCAGGCTCTTTTGTATTCGGTGGCACCAATAAAGGCTTCACGGTAACCGGCCATATTGCCCATGCGGGTTGACGGTGAAACGCCTTTGCCGCCATAAAAGCGCTTGGGGTTTTCACCACAAGCCATTTTCAGTCCATAGGGGGCATTGGGGTATTTCATGCCCTGCATGGTGTTCGAAGGCACGTTGCGCAACACTACACTGCGACCGCCAATAAGGTTGCCCGAGCCGGGTAAGATCTGCAAAGTGGTGATACCACCGGCGCGTGCTGTATGCATACCAGGGTCTTGTGGCCATACGCCGTGCTCAGCCCACACCCGTGCGGTGATTGGCGTGGTCATTTCGTTGCCGTCTTGATGGGATTCGACACTGGGTTTGGGGTAAACACCCAAATGCGAGTGTACGTCAATCAATCCGGGAGTGATCCATTTGCCTTGGGCGTTGATTTCTACTGCGCCGTTGGCGCTCAAGTTTTTACCCACGGCTTTTACTTTGCCGTTTTCAAGCAGTACGTCAGCGTTGTCCAAACGTTCGCCCGTGCCAGTTAATACCGTGGCATTTTTAATCAGGGTGGTTTTTTGGGCTAACGGTTTATAAGTGCTGGGGTAAGGATTTTTGTTGATGGTGACTTTTGCGTCCTGGGGTTCGGATTGTTGACAACCGGTTAGGGCCGCCGAAACCGCAAGAACCAAAAGGCTGGGTAGTGCTTTTCGCGCGCTTTGCATAATGGTAAAGGCTCCTTGGAAAAATTTGCATTTACTGTAACGAACATTGCACGGTATTGCGATAGCCCAAAGGGAAATCGACTATAAATATTGTATCAATACATAAACGGTTACAGTCTTATGTGGTACATGCCGAACGCAAGACCCGGCGTTATGAGGTAATTGAGTAACGAAAGGTTGATTTTTGAGTAGTTTACCCACTAAAGTACTACACTGATATAACCCCACATACTCTTGGTACCAAGCTGATGGAGATTCAACTCGTAGTTACTAAAACTGATTTTTGCCTGCCCAATCTTGAACATGAATGTCAGGACTTGGGTTTAAATTACCAGGTCAAATATATCGAAGACAATCCTGAGCTGGTCAGTTCTTACAACATCAAACATTCCCCCATTGTCTTTATCGACGGCCAACTGGCGTTTCGTTATCAACCAACGGAACAGGAACTCAAGGGTTATCTGGCCAGTCATTAAACGGAGAATTCTGTCATGTTTTTAAAAAATAAAGTCAATGGTGAGATGATCAAGGTGCTGACGCTGGATGATTTGTTTTGCCTGTCTCACCCGCAGGTTTCTGGCTGTTATCAATGGGGCGAAGAAGAGCAAGAGCCGGAGAACTTCAATAAAGCCGATTTGCTGTTTTTGTCAGGTGAAGGGTTGCCTCGCTGCTGGACTGATCCACACTACCGGGATGATGAATTGAAAAGATAAAAAAGGGGCTGAGGGCCCCTTTTTCTTTATCAAGAATCTGAGATTACACAGCAACAACGTTCTCAGCCTGTGGGCCTTTTTGACCTTGAGTCAGTTCAAAAGAAACCGCTTGACCGTCAGTCAATGAACGGTGACCGTCGCCTTTGATCGCGCTGAAATGAACGAATACGTCAGCACCGCCTGGATACTCAATGAAACCAAAACCTTTGCTGTCATTGAACCATTTAACTGTGCCTGTAACTTGATCTGCCATCTGTCTTTCTCTCTATGCAATTTGAATCAGTGTAATACTGTTGTTATTATCCAGCCAATTATTGACTGAAGGATTCTAATCTTGGTTTGTTGCCTTATCACTGAGCAATAGCTACCGAGCAAAAGTTGCCGAGCAATGGGTACCAAGGTCATCGGGGAGCTATTCTACAACCCAAATTCGAGCGTGTAAAGATGGTGATTTGTCTATTTTCGATTTATTTGGTTGTTGTCCAGATGGTCAGGTTTGGTGAGGTAAGACGTTGATTCGGGAAGGGAATGTTCGTTTTTTGTTCGTAGGAGCGGTGGTAGGAGCGAGCTCCAGCTCGCGATTTTGGCCTAAGCCAAAAGTTTCCGGGAATCCACCAAACATTTGTTATTGATTTGAAATGATCCGTTATTTCAAATGTTGGTGCAACCTCGTATATATTTGGCTAGGGCCAAAATCGCGAGCTGGAGCTCGCTCCTACCGGGGGAACGGTTGCCTGCCAGTTTATCGCCAGCCCCCAATCGATTTTAACGGGAATGGCGATGAATTATAGGTTACGAATGAGCCCAACCGCATTAAATGCTTATGCTATTCGGTATCTTCGAAGGTAACTGGAACGTATACGGATACGGTCGGGTCTTATTGCGCTTGCGTATTTCGATTTCTATCAGTGCCAGCTCTTCTTGAAAATCTTCTACCATGTCGCGAATGACTGCATCATCAAAATACGGGTGACGCAGGTTTTCGTCGTAATAACCGAGTTTGTCGTATTGAATGCTGCTGAGCAGGTATTCAAACGAGAAGGTGTATAATGCTACGTCTAACGGCGGATACCATTTGATCAGGTCGTCTTCAGTTTGCAGCTTGGTATTGCGGGTTGGCGGTGGGTTGTAGATGGTACCGGCCACACAGGGCATATACGACATTAACGGGTATTGCGCGTAGTTGGCGTTGGCGTGTTGCGGGCCTGCCAAGTAAATCAAATGGGCAATGACGTCTATTAGGTAGTCGAGGCTTTCGATGCGATAAGGACGTTCGTCATCATCGGTTTCTACTAATCCTCTCATGCCTTCGAATCCGGCGTACAACGGGCTGGTCATCTCATGGATCCATTCTTGTAGTTCGGTGTCGGCTGCCACTGCTCTGTCGTCAGCATAATAATGTTTGATGTAGGTGCTGACGAAGTTTCTGACCGCCTTCCAAAGCAACAGGGTGTCGTCTCTGAATGGGAATAACGGTAATTCATCTTGGGTGATCGAACGCGATTTGAACATTCTATCTGGCCGGTTGTCATCCCACCGCCAATTCAAACGGGCTTTGGCTACTTGCTTGAGGGTTTCGTCTATTGCTGGGCCTACGTTGGTGGCAATTACGCCGCCCGGGGCGATAAGTTTGTGTCGCGCATCGTCGTTGATGTTGATGCTGAATCTAAAATGAGGCATCAACAGTTTGTGCAAAGGGTGCCGGTCTGACAGTTGGCGATGGGTGGCCAAAATGCAAGGTTCTACCGTGAGGTGACATTCGCCGAAGTGGGCAATAGACTCATGGTGAATGGCGCACGAGGCATTGACGATGTATTTGGCGACTTTCCATTTGAGGCCGTTGCTGTCGTCGGCATTGCAGGCATCGTTAGGACAAAATATTGGGTTGTCGATTGTGTGGTGGCGCTGTTCGCACTGAATGGCGACCGGTTGTAAAGCACCGCCCGTGTCTTGTTGATACCCCAGCGGTGGGCTGGGGTTCCAGTAGAATATGGCAATAGGAGCGGCAATGTATCTTTGGTCGCCGTGATGTTCTGCCGCTTTTAATCCGTCAAACATGTGGTAATCACAAACAAACAGGCGTTTGAGTCTGGCGGCTTGTTGCAGGCTCATGCTGTTGTCGCCAATAATGCGCTGAAATTGCAGGTCGCTTATGGGCATTTTGGCTTGTAAGTCAGCTAGCGTCATCGATTTTTTATTTTCTGTCGGCCCGTCTGTTACACCTGCCAACATGGTGGTATTGAATCCGGCGACTTGTAAGTGGGCAAAAAACCAGTCTTGGTTGCACGGCAGGCCATCGTCTTTCATCCATGGCTTTTGCGGGAGGGTGAGCATCAGTGGTTTGGGTAATTTTTGGTGTAGTTGTTGGTAATCTTCGACGCTTTTGGCGTGCAGGTAATCACGGCCTTTGTCATGGGCGAGCATGTCGTACAGAGTTGATTTAAGAAAGGCGGTGGGGCCTTCGATTTTGGTCTGCTCTTGGATTTTCATAAATCCTTGGTACATTTTTTGGATGTCACCAGGGAAATTTGACAGGCTGTCGGCAGCGGTTTGCACCAGCGTTGGCAATGATGAGGTAATTTTGGTGATGTCTTTGAAAAAGTCCATCAAACCACTTTCGTTTTGCAGCAAACGACCGGTTTCTTTGAATGAGCCGAGTTGGGCATTGGTGACGTTGTCGGTCAGTTGTTTTTCGACCATGTTGTAGACAATGGTCTGAAAGTTATGGGAAATATAGTTTTGTGCTTCGTCGACCAAACCTTCATAACGGGTGTCATACATTTCTGCCTCGGGCAATTCGGCAGAGACTGGCACGTTTTCAAGCGAAGGGTATGACCGCATGTAGTTGTAATTTAGACGTTGTAATGACAGGTCGTATTGACGACGATCGCGTTCTTGCTGACTGACTTGTTGTGGCAGCGCCAGTGTTAGGGCCGGTTTTGTTTTTTTTGTCAGTAAACCTTCGTAGCGGGCACTGGCCCGTTGATTTTTTGAATTTCCCATCATAATCAAATATTCCGTCTATATTAAGGTAAAAGTAAAAGCTAAGGCCGGGTAAGTTGTGTAGTGAACTTATGCTCTTTTGATTATTTGAGTATAGTAGTAAGCACGACTTTTTAGGCAACCCGATACAATGGGTCCATTCTAGGTCGAGGTAATTATTCAGGCAATACCCGAGTGTTTTATTGTCTCAAATCTTCAATTAATGTGCCCCAAAATTCAAAATGTGTAAATACAGGACAACAAACAATGGCCTTGAATGACAAAAATAAGCCGGTGATGGTGACCGGCGGCAGTGGATATGTGGCTTCATGGCTGATCAAAATGTTGCTAGAATCAGGTTTTTTGGTGCATATTACGGTGAGAGACAAGCAAAATCAGGGCAAAATTCAGCAGCTGTTGGATATCGCCGCCAAGGCGTCAGGTAGCCTTGAGGTGTTTTCTGCCGACCTGCTGAACCCCGGTAGTTTTGATGACGCCATGAAGGGA
>JABSOG010000577.1 GCA_013216025.1 Algicola sp.
CTTCTGCGCGCTGTTGGGCCAATTTGGCTTGTCTTGCGGTCAACCAAAAAGCCGCGAGACTAAAATCTTGTGCCGACTGGCTGGCCGGAGCTGTGTCTATCACCGATTTTTTGAAGGCAAAAGCTTCGCGTAGGTGTTCATCCCGGTGAATGGTGATTGGCAGCAGGCTGGCGGCAAAATCTGTTTTTATTAATGAGGTGATGTCTTTTTCTAATTCAATGGATGGGCAATAACGGTTGAGCAGCATCAGTTGATTCTGCTCGGCATTTAAATACAAATGCCGAGATCTGTTAGGTGCGTGCAAGCTGGTATAGCTGAGCATTTCGGGATTGACGATCAGTAACGATATATCGGCAATTTCTAGCGCTGCGCGATGAAAAGGAGAAGGGTTAAGTGGACAATCGAGCAATATCCAGGTGTTTTCGGGCATATCGAGTGTCGATAACCAGTTGTCTAGCCAATTAGGGTGATTGCGTACATAAAGATTGATGGCGTCGATGCAGTGGTTATTTTGGTCTTGACCAAAGGGAAGAAAATTGACGCCGTTGTAACTTTGATAACCGGCTTCATGCCAGGGGCGGTGATGCGCAATTTGCGATGCAAAGCCATTCTCATTTTGCAATGCCATGCCAAAGTGTAAGCGTAAACTGTTTTGTGCACAAAGGTCGATGGCCAATACAGGTTGGCTTTGAGCGTTAATCGCTGCGGCGAGATTCGACACGACTGTAGTAGTTCCGACCCCTCCTTTTAATCCATGTATTGCGACAATGTTCATTGTTCACTCGTATAAATGGCTGTTTATGCTAGTTTTATTCTCGTTATTCTTGTTGTTTTATTGGTTATGCTGCCGGATTGAGTCGCTTGTTGTTGCAAGTCTTGCTGTTGAATTTCTTGAAGTAGGGGCCATTTCTGACGGATGTGGCTAATGGATTCATTGAAGCTTATTTCGTTGTAGCTATCAAAATCACTATCTACAATGGCAATTAATTCGCGGATGTCGTCGTTATCCGTTAATGTCTGTTCGGTGCTGTGATGGTTCGTCAATGTCTGCATAAGCTATCGTTGCCCGTAGTTTCATCTTGATTCATTGTTCAATGCAAGAATTGGTGCATTTTTAGTGTTCGCAGTCCTTTTTTAAATAAAAAGTATTTTTTATGAGCTGTTATATTGTATTTAACGACCGTTTTTGCGAAAACTTGAATCAAATGGGTTTAATTTGATGAAATAATTATAAAAGGGTTTTCGTTAACACTCTATTACAAGCTATTACACCTTAATTATAGGCTATTACGCTTTTATTACACGCCAAGGTAATACTCTTTTGCATGGCAAGGGAATACACTTGATACATGCGCACTTTAGACACACGATAACAAGGTAAAGATCATTGAATAAACGTTCGTCATCCAGCAACAAATCTCGCAGTATCGACCGATTGGGCATTACTAATTTGCCTGATGCTTGCGATCGTCTTATGGCGGGCAGGATGTATGTGATGATCTGCGAGTTGTTTGATCATACTCGGGCAGTGATCCAGCATGTGTCATCTAGTCATCGCTCCATTGTGGTGATCTGTCAGAGCGCACCGCAAAAACTGTTACTTGGTGAGAATTCGCTGCAACGTCAGTTCAGCCAACGGGTTAATGACAACACCGTGAGTTTGTATCAACTGCAGGCCGATCAAACAAATATTCAGCGCAAAGCGAGCCCTTCACAACTTAAAACTTTTATCAATGAACTGCGTTATTACGTTAAAGCGAAAAATACCCTGCTGATACTGGAGAATGGCCGTCAGATGCTGGGGGTAGAAGATACCGAAAACATTGGCAAATACGTGGACCTGTGGCAAGCGTACATGACAAAACACCACAACACCGTGTTGTTTTTAATGTCTGGCATTGGCAGTAATCCGTTAACGCTCAATAACCTTCGTTTGGTGCAGGACAGGTTGGCGGGTATGACCAATTTGATTTCGAGTGATGGCGCGGCGAAGTTGGTGATTCAGCATTGGTATTCATCTGGCGGTATTTGCGCCGATCAACAATTTAATCTGGTAGAAGATGAAGACGGTTTTTTACAGGCCCAACAAAGTGTCATCAGTGTAGATAACCAGACTCACACTCAAGCACCGGCAGTAGACATCGAATCGGTGTGGACGTTAGCGATAGTGGTTAGAGGTGAAGATTGTCCGCAAGCCTGGTCGATATCAAAAAATCTGGCGCAATTGGATGAGATGTCAGAATCGGCCGTCAGCGGCACCATTATTTTGCCTTATCTGCAAACCACCAAGATGGAAGTATTGGCCCGGCACGTTTTTGCGTTACGCAAATCTCGGGGCAATCGGGTCAAAATTATTATTCGCGAGTTGTCGGCCCGAATGCGCCATTCTGAAGAAAGGCTGATTCGTTATCTTGGTGCGAGCTTGGTGGCGCCCATAGAGGTGGGTTTTTCTCGCTTGCTGGGCATTATCGATTCAATCACCGACTTGGAATTTGACGGAGAATTGTCGGACAATTTTGAGCAGGCTTTTGTTTTGGCCAATCCTGAGCGTAAACTGGGGTATTTGAATCCCAAGGATTTTGTTTAACATGTCAATAAGATGATCATTCAGACTCGCAGTTTTGGTATTAAGTTTGCTTTTGTCAAATTGAATGTCTACCGTGCCATGAATGTGCGTGATGTGCTTAAAATTTGTCAAATTCGCCGACCCGGTGATATTTGCTCCGCAGACAAAAAGAGTGTTTATCTGTTTTTGTTTGGTTGTCGTGAATCGGATATCGCCAAGGCTTTGTCGTTTGTTTTTAATATGCCGGTGGGGCAGTTGTTTGACAGTGAAGAGCGCAATACCACCATTGATGAGACGTTGCTGGCGCTTGAAGTGCTCGAAAATCAGGTAGCCAGAGGGTCACTTAAAGATCACAGCCAGTGGCTTAAAGAACACCAGGCCAAAGGATCAGCCAAAGGGCCTGGGGCGACAGTGTTCGACTACCGTAAAACCGAACCGTCTTTAGACAATCAGGCGCCGATTGAGGCAATAGCCAAACCGCTTAAGGTCAAAACGTCGTGACAATAGATGAGATCGTAGTGACAGGAATAAGATAAAATGAAATTTGGCACGTTACTGGTTATCATAGTGAGTGTTCTCATCGCGGGGATATTGGCTGGTTTATTTTTGAAGTACGTGACAGGCTGGTTGCTGCACGGTTATCGCAGACTTTTTTTGAAACCCAAGTTATTAAAGTTATATCAACCATCGCCACTTGAGTTTGACAACGAGGTGCTCGAAGAACAAAAAGAAGATGCACCAGAAGAAGAGACTGCCGTTGACCCAACTCACCAAAAAGGCCAAACGTAAATGCACATCCGGAACAGTATTTGTAACGACAGCAACGCCAAGGTAAATTCACTTGTTTGATCAATTCAAACCAAAACAACAACGTTCGTCCAAAGAAGTCTATTCTGGTCAACGCGACAGCGACAAGGGTGACGAACCGTATCAGACCATTCCACCCGGTGGTGGGATTGCGCCTTATGCTGTTAACGGTTTAGGTCGTTGGAACTACTATTTTTTGTTAAAGCTGTTTTTGTTTTGGCGTGGCAGCATTGGCTTTCACAGCCTCGAAAACATGGCGTTTGCCGCCTTTTTGTTGGTCACCTTCAGCTCTAAATTGGCCAAATCACTTAAGAGCATTAGCGCTGTGGTGATGGGCGTGGCGCTGTTTTATCACGATACTTGGTTGCCCTCAATTTCTAGAGCCTGGTCGCAAATAGAAGTGATTAAGGGGTTCAGTTTTAGTTATTTTGTCGAACTCACCCTACGCTATATCAGCCTTGAGTTTATTGCGTTGGCATTTTTACTGTGGATTTTGTATCAATATATCGACAAATGGGTGCGCACCTCTGTGGTGGTATTTTTAGCGTTGATGGTGATGTCGTATCAAACTTTGTTCCCGAGTATCGACATTGACAGTGACTTGCTGGCGGGCGATCCGGGTGATGCGCGATTGACACAAATTGATGCCATGGCAGGCGGTTTTTCGGCTTCGCCGGGCGAATCGCTTGATGCCGCACTGACCAACTTTTTTAATACCGAAAAGTTGCGAAAGGTTGATTTTCCTAGCCAAGCCGGTGGTTTTTCGCCATTTGACATCTTGGTGTTGAACATCTGTTCGTTGTCGTGGGATGACTTGGAATATACCGGCCTGCACGTACATCCGGTGTTTAACGAGTTGGATATTGTGCTGTCGAATTTTAGCTCGGGGGCTTCTTATAGTGGTCCGGCGGCGATCCGTTTAATGCGCGCCAGTTGCGGACAGCTTTCTCACAGCGAACTGTACGAAGAATCACCCAAACACTGTTTTTTGTTTGATAACCTCAAAAAGCTCGGTTTTGACAATCAGGTGGTGATGAACCACGATGGCAGCTTTGACAATTTTATCGATTTGATTGAGCGCGAGGGGCATTTTGGTAAAAAGGCAATGGACCTGACTGGCGTTAAAGTGGCGCAGCATTCGTTTGATGGCACGCCAATTTACAGCGACCTAGATTCGTTGTCACATTGGATCTCAAAGCGTAACGATAATACCAATGAACGTGTGGCCACGTACTATAACAGCATCAGTCTGCACGATGGCAACCGTCTTGCGGGGGCTCAGGCCAACCTTAATTCACTCGAAAACTTCCATCCAAGAATGACCACCTTTTTGACTGAACTGAGCCTGTTCTTTGAGCAGTTGAAAGCGTCAAACAGACGAGTGATGGTGGTGATGGTGCCAGAACATGGCGCAGCTGCCAGAGGAGACGCCATGCAGGCGGCGGCCTTTAGAGAAATACCCAGCCCCAGCATTGCCAAGGTCCCGGTTGGGATTAAATTCTTTGGCCCTGAATACAATGACAAACAACCGACCACCACAACGGTCAACCGGCCAACAAGTTATTTGGCACTGTCGCACGTTATCGCCAAAGCGGTTGAAACAGACCCTTACAAAGGTGATTTTGACGTCGACAGCCTGCTCATCGATTTGCCCGAAACCAACTTTGTGGCCGAAAACTCCGGCACCATAGTGGCCAAAAAAGGCAGTCAATATTTTGTTAAATTTAATAATGCTGACTGGATCAAATATCCGGCGCGGTGATAAGGAAATAGATAATGCCGGAGAATTTTCAACAACTGCTCGAACAATTTAATCTAGATCACGTCTACGGTGAATGGGTGATGGTGCTCTTGTCGGTTATCAGCCTGTTTGGTGCCGGTTTTTTGTTCTATTTTATTGCTAAGGGTTATATTATGCCGCTGGCTCGAAAGACCCTAACTCATTTCAAACCAGCACTGGCCCAGAGTATCGAGTTGCCGCTGATAGGCATGACCGACAGGCTGGCTTTGCTGGCACCTTTGACGTTTTATTTGTCGACATACAGTTGGTTTGTTGAGCCGCAATTGTTGATGTTTGTGTTGCTTAACAAAGCGATGTTTATTTATCTGTATATTAATGTGGTGTTGTTTTTAATCTCGGCGCTGAACATTGCGGGGATTGTTTACAACCAGCAACCTTATGCCAAAGAAGTGCCCATCAACGGCATCATTCAGATTGTTAAATTGGCGATTTTTATTGTTTTTGTGGTA
>JABSOG010000578.1 GCA_013216025.1 Algicola sp.
TGTAAACCGAAGTTTGCTGTTGCTTGGCAAGCGCCTTGAGCTGATTTGATAAATCTTCGTCTAGGGTCAGAGTCAAGTTGTCGCCCCGGTAATCAAACTGTACCGGGCGGGCGTGCGAGGTGGGCAATGTTAGGGGTTCTAGTTCGGCCAATTGTTGCTGCCAATAAGCCAATTGCTTGTCTAAAGTGTCGCCACTGAGCAACTGTCGCTGCCATAGGGCAAAATCTCGGTAGTTTATTTCAAGCGGCGCCAATGTAATGGCCCGACCCTGACTCAACGCCTGATAACAGTGGCTCAGTTCGTCCATGAAAATAGCAGTCGACCAGCCATCAAAGGCGATGTGATGCCACAAGATCAACAGGTATTGTTCTTTATTATGGCTATAGTGATACAGCCGAATCGCCCCTTCGCGGGTTAAATCAAAGGGCTGATGAATGTCGGCCAACACGGTTTGGTGTAAATCGCCTTTAACGGTTCGGGTTTGAATGGTGATATCACCGGCTAAAACCTGCTGATAATCTTCACCATTTTCGCTCAAAAACACCGTTTTAAGCACGTCGTGCCGGTTGATCACCACACTAAACGCCTGATTGAGCCAGTTCAGGTCGGCATCGACGCTCAGTTTGACCAAATACGGCATTTGGTAGGCATCACAACCCTGTTCAAAACGTTCGATAAACAGCAACCGTTCTTGGGCAAAAGACAAAGGGTAACGGGCCTGTTCACCCAATTCATTGTGAGGGATCACCGCCAATTCCTCAGCAACTTGCTGGGCTAAGCGCAGGGTAAGCCCAGCCACACTTTGGTGTTCAAACAACAAGGCCAGCGGCACGTCTTTGTTCAGTTGTTGACGAATGCGTGCTGTTAGTTGTATGGCGTTAATGGAGTTGCCACCAATGCTAAAAAAGTTGTCATTAATGCCGACTTGTTCAACGGCCAAAACATCTTGCCATATCTCACATAAGGATTGTTGCAGCGCATTGGTTGGCGCGATATAAGTATCGCTATTGTCGTGTTGCGGTGCGGGCAGCAGCCGGTAATCGACTTTGCCATTAAGGGTCAGCGGAATGCTGTCTATATGAGTAAAGCTGGCAGGCACCATGTATTGCGGCAAAGCTTGCGACAAAATGTAGCTAAGCCCTTCGACCACCTCACCAACCACCTCACCAACCAAATAGGCCGCCAATTGGCGATTATCACCTTGGCCAACCACGCTCACCAACGCCTGTTGAATACCGGGCAATTGACTCAGTACACTTTCTATTTCGCCCAATTCGATGCGATAGCCGCGAATTTTTACTTGGTTGTCGTTACGCCCGATAAACTGCAATCGGTCTGGCTGACCATGGTCATCGGCCAACCAGCGCACCCGGTCACCAGTTTTATAAAGCTTGCCTTCACCAAACGGGTTGTCGATGAAACATTCACGTGTTAATTCGTCTTGATTTAAATACCCCCGTGCGACACCCCCGCCGCCAATATAAAGCTCGCCGACAACCCCTACTGGCACCGGTTTTAAATCGGATAAAACATACACTTGGGTATTGAAAACTGGCTTGCCAATACAGTTGCTTTGTATCTGGCGGCCAAAGTCCAAACACTGCACCGAGGTCACAGTGGTTTCAGTGGGGCCGTATTCATTAATCAGCAAATCGCCCCACAGCGCTTTTAGGCTACTCGGACATTCGTCACCACCAGCAATCACCCGTTTCAATTGATGCGCTTGACCCAACTCACCCAGCGCCGCCAAATAAGCGGGCGTGGCATGTAAATGGGTGATGCCATGCTCGCAAATCATCTGCCTGATGGGCGCAGCGTCTTTAATATTCTGTTCGGTTGGAATAGTCAAACTCGCACCGTTAAACAGCGGTAAAAACAGCTGTTCTACCGAGGCGTCAAAAATAGTCGATGCCAGCCAAACCACCCGATCGCCTTCGCCAAAATCAAAAGCCTGCGTTTGACTGGTTATCAGGTTGGTCACATTACGCTGTTCTACCATCACCCCTTTGGGCTGACCTGTGGTGCCCGAGGTATAAATGACATAGGCCAAATCAGATGGCTGGCCCTGCGGCCCCAGATTGTCAGTGGCTTTGTTTTTGAGCGCATCGGCCACCAGCAAAACAGGTTTACTGGCCAGTTCGAGCACCCACTGGTCGAGGTTGTGAATATGCAATTGTGAGGTAATGATCAGTTCTGCCTGACAATCATCAAGGATAAATTCGGCCCGGGCCTTGGGCAATTCGGGAGAAATAGGCACATAACCAGCCCCGGCTTTGAGCACTGCCAAAATGGCGACGACACTGTGTATACTGCGCTCAAGATAAAGAGCGATAAGCGTATCTACAGGCAAGGTTTTGCCATGCGACACGGCGTAATGGGTGCGAATAACATGGGCCAATTGGTTGGCCTGTTGATTCAGTTGTTGATAGGTTAGTTGTTGTGAAAGGCCGACAACCGCGATGTTCTCGGGGGTTTTAGCCACTTGTGCTTCAAATGTCTGAGACAACGTTTGATGTGGCACATTGATGTGATTTTCGTTTTGGCAATAGTTAAGTAGCGCCTGTTGTTGACCCGCTTCGAGCAATTCGATGTCACCCAGTCGCTGATTTTGTGTATCATCAAGCGTATTAGCAAACCCTCGCAGCACCCGTTCGAACAACACTGTCATGCGCTTGATACTATGACGCTCAAACAGACTCGACCGGTAGTTGAAAATCCCTCGAATACGTTTTTCATCGAACAAAAACAGGCTTAGGTCGAACTTGGCGGGGCTATAGGCTTGCGTTTCAATTTCAGTAAAAACCAGCGGCTCAAACGGCAACTTGTCACAAACATTCTCACCACCTTCACCGCCTTCACCACTTAGCCCAGCAAAGCTAAACATCACCTGAAACACCGGGTGGCGAGCAGGGTCGCGCGGCACATTCAAAGCATCCAGCAGTTGTTCAAAAGGCAATTGCTGATGTGCTTTGGCTTCGCGTAGGGTGTTGTGCACTTGTTTGATCAGCGCGCTAATACTGTCATTGCGGTTTACCTGCGCCCTCAATACCAGCGAATTAACAAATAAACCAATTAACCCTTGGGTTTGTTGCTGGTCGCGGTTGTCTGATGGGGTGCCCAATACGATGTCGCTTTGGTCACACACCAACGCCATGGTGGCATAAAATCCGCTGAGCAAAACAGTGTACAAGGTGGTTTGTTCGGTTTTGGCCAATTGCCGTAATTGCTCGCTAAGTTTTTCATCGAGTTCGAATGCGATGTTGGCACCGCGATAATCAATCTTTGCTGGTCGAGGAATGTCTGTCGGTAAGGCCAGTGTTTCATATCCCGCCAACTTCAGTTGCCAGTAATCAAGCGCTGCACTTAATGCGGAGCCGGTGAGCATTTGGCGTTGCCACAAGGCATAATCACCGTAATTTATCTCAAGCTGGGGCAGTTCGTCCCCCGCAAAAATAGCAGCCAAATCATTGAACAATACGCCCTCTGACCAACCGTCAAAGGCGATATGGTGCCACAAGAGCAACACCGTTTGAGTCTGGCCGTCATCGAAATGTATCACTCGCAAACCCGGTTCGACCGTCAAATCAAAAGGCCGCTTTACTTTCGCTTCAACCGCGCTGATCAGTTGACTTGCATCAGTCAAACGATGGCTCGAAATATCGATTTCGTCGGGTAAAATTTGCTGATAACCCACCCCGCTTTCGTCACAGGGAGTATCATCACTGGGGTAAATAGTATTCATCACCGGATGACGTGCGGCCAGAGTATTGATTGCACGCTTAAACGTTGACAATTTAAGGGTATTATCCAACTTAAACAGCATTGGAATATGATAGGCATCGCTGCCGCCTTCAAACTGTTCGACAAACAATAACCGCGCTTGGGCAAAAGACAGCGGATAACGCGCTACATTGGCTCGGGGGATCAAGGGTTTTTGTGGTGCTTGAGGCGATTCCCCTTTAGCAACTTCCCCTTTTGAAAGCAAGAGCCCAGCAACCGTTGGGGTTTGATACAGCTGCGCAAGGGTGAATTCAAAATCAACCGCCGCCATCGCATTGGTCAGTTTTATGGCACTAATTGAATGGCCACCCAAGCTGAAAAAGTTGTCGTTAATGCCGACCTGCGTCTGCCCCAAAACCGTTTGCCATACCCTGCACAGGCGCTGCGCGGTTTCGTTGCCTGCGACAAAAACCTCTACCGGTGCCCGCGTGGGTTCAGGCAGCGCTTTATAATCAAGCTTGCCGTTGATACTCAGGGGTATCGATTGAATAAAAGTGATTGAGGTGGGGATCATGTAGCTTGGTAAAATGGCGCAAAGATGCTCGCGAATCTCTTCATAAGTAACGTCATAAGTAGCGTCACAAGTCACTTCGCGCTCAATCTCATTGTTGGCCACCACATAAGCCGCCAGCGTTTGGTGATGTTCAATCACCACCGCTTGCCTAACCTGAGCCAACTGTACCAATGCACTTTGGATTTCGATCAGCTCAATACGGTGGCCACGAATTTTGACCTGAGCATCGCGCCTGCCAAGATAAACCAAATCGCCGTTGTCGAGTTGCCGAACCAAATCGCCACTTTTATACAACTTACCCCCGCCAAAGGGGTTTTCAATAAACTGCTGTTCAGTCAACTCAGGCCGGTTAAGATAACCCTGCGCCACCCCGTTGCCGCCAATATACAGTTCGCCGGGCATACCCACCGGCAACAGTCGCTGCTCATTGTCTAATACATAAACTTGGGTATCGTTTAACGGCCTACCAATGTTGGTCGCCAAGTCACCCGCCTGATACTGATTTGCCGTGGCACAAACGGTGATCTCCGTCGGCCCATAGGCATTAAAAACGCGGCAATGTTGACTCAATTCGGCCAAAAGACTGGCAGGGGGTGATTCGCCAGCACTGACCAACGATTTAAGCGAATTCAGCTGGTTTGGATTGATCTGGGCCAACATCACCGGTGGCAAAGTGGCAAAATCAATGTCTTGGCGCTCAATCAATTGGCCAATCGCTCGCGCACTTTGTCGGTCTTCTTCGCTGCACAAATAGGCGGTCATGCCGTTAAACAAGGCGACAAACAACTCGAACACACTGGCATCAAAAACATAAGCCGAAAACAATAAGGCACGCTCGCACTGCGCCAAATCAAAGCATTGATATTGTGCGCCTGTCAAATGCATGACGTTGCGATGAGTGATCATCACCCCTTTGGGATTGCCTGTGGTGCCAGAGGTATAAATCACGTAAGCCAAGTCAGCCGGGGTGTTTACCGGCTCGGGATTAAAGCGCGGCATGTGGGCGCTCAAAGCTTGGTCGTCGATGCACAGTAACAAGGGCGACAACGAGAGCGATTTTTCGGTCATTTCACTCAAGTCTTGGGCATATTTTTGCTGGGTGATGATCACCCCCGTTTGGCTATCGCCAAGGATAAATTCGCTGCGCGCCCGAGGATATTGTGGCGATATTGGCACATACGCACCACCGGCTTTAAGCACCGCCAATAGGCCAACAATCATCTCACTACTGCGCGTCATATAAAGCGCGACCAGCGAGTTGGATTTTACCCCTTTGATTCTGAGTAGATGGGCCAACTGATTGGCCTTTTCGTTTAATTGGCGGTA